>NZ_JANJER010000009.1:0-133516 GCF_044878485.1 Dermacoccus sp. BD5
CCGACACGTTGGCCGAGCACGGCGTTGCGCCTTCCGTTGGGACAGTGGGCGATTCGTACGATAACGCCTTGGCTGAGACGGTGAACGGCTTGTACAAGGCCGAGCTGATCTACTCACGCACGACGTGGCCGTCGACGTCGGCGGTTGAGTTGGCGACGTTGGAGTGGGTCAGCTGGTGGAACCGTCAACGCCTGCACGAAGCCCTCGGCTACCGCACCCCAGTCGAGGTCGAAGCGGCTTACGATCAATCCCACACGAGCACCCTCGTCACCACATAAGCGCGGAACGAAACCCAGGGCGCTTCAAGGTCCTCGGCTGGGCCTCATCCCACGATGTCTTCACCGATAGCCTGAACACCATCAATGGTGCGTTGACCGGTTGAATCCGCCGTTGTTTCTGCACCACTCAGGCTGGGGTGGCTCTGCATATGGTTATGCCCCGGTCAGGGGGCAGCAGAACGACGTGCAAAACCTCGCGGCGCCGAACGTCAGTGTCGACAACCGGTCCGAGACAGCCACCAAGGGTGCCCGGGCTCACACAGGCGCCCAACGCTTCAGTGTCAACTCAGCCCTCGACCACGAGCGAAGCGTCGACCTCGGTCGGCAGGCCACCCTCGGGCAGCTTCGACGGCGCGACGATGCGCACGATCTCGTCGAGCACGCGCCGCACGTACTTCTCCCCCACCCACAGGTGCTTCGCGCCATCGACGCCGATGACGTCAGCCTGCGGAATGGCCGCGAACCGCTCGCGCGCCTCGTCGGGGCGCAGGTTGTCATCCAGTTCGGGCACGAGCGCCGTCACCGGCTTGCGCGATTCGGCCCACGCCGCCAGGTGCTCGGGCTGCGACCACCGCAGCGGCGGCGACAGCAGGATCGCGCCTTCGATCGACGGATCGAGCCCGTGCATGAGTGTCAGATCCGTGCCGAAGCTCCACCCCACCAGCCAACGATTGGTCAGCGCCGGCGACTCGTGGAACTCAGCGAACTCGATGGCGGCGGCGACGTCGAAACGCTCGCCGTCAGCCGAGTCGAACGTACCCTCCGACGTCCCGCGCGGCGACGACGTGCCACGCGTGTTGAACCGCAGCACCGCGATGTCCGCGAGCGCCGGCAGCCGGTTGGCGGCCTTCTTGTAGACATGGCTGTCCATGAAACCGCCGTGCGTCGGCAGCGGATGCAGCGTGACGAGCGTGGCCACCGGGTCTCGCTCGAGCGGCAGCGCCAACTCACCGACGAGCGTCAACCCGTCGGCGGTGTGCAGTTCGACGTTCTGACGGCGCGCAGCGAGCACCGTGTTCGAGCGAATCTCCTGCAGGCTCAACGCCCCTCCTCGACGATCACGACGAAACCCGGACTCCGTCGTCCGCCCTCGACCCTATGCGACCGCGAGCGCACAGTCACCGCCACGAACCCTGCGGCGGACGGCGATCTCGCGCTCGCCAGCAACTCGTGTGCCAGTGACGACGATCCGTCACGTCACCCAGCCGATCATTCGGCCACACGACGACGTGCGGCAGCGATGACGCCAACTGCTGCTGACACCCCGGGCACGTGTAGATCTTGCCGTCGGCGTTGCCGCGCAGGACCCGCACCGTCCACTGGCCGCCCGCGTAGGTCTGCACCGTGTCGACAGGACGAAACGCACGGCTCACGTCGCCGCGCGTCTCGTCCTGCGCTCTGTTGTTGCGCCGTGGCATCAGCCTCGGAAGGACCGCTCCGCGAGCAGGTGCTCCGTCAGCAGCGGCGACGGCACGAGGTGCGTCTCCCCCGCCTCGAAGTACATCTCCGACAGCACACCGGAGACGTCGTCGTAGCCGGCCTCGTCAAGCAACTCGAATGGGCCCTTCGGGTAACCGCAGCCGGCCTTCATCGCCGTGTCGATGTCCTCGACGCTCGCGTAGCCCGAGTCCAACATCTTCACCGCGTCGTTGAGGTGTGGGTAGAGCAGCGCGTCGACGACGAGGCCCGCGCGGTCCTTGCCGACGACCGGCGTCCAACCCGCAGCCGCGGCGAACGAGCGAACGGCCTCGACCGCGTCGTCCGCGATGGCGACGCTGCGGCCGATCTCGAGCACCTGGCCGGCGCGCTGCTTCTCACGCAGGACGACGGGAACGACGCGCGCATCGAGCGACGGCTCACCGGTCGCGGCCTCCGACGCCGCGCCCTCACCGAGCGTGGCGATGACGCCGCCGTCACCGATCGCGTCGCGCACGGCGCGCATGAGCGGCTTCTCCTCGATCTGCAGCGCATGCTCGGAGACGTCGCCCTCGACATGACCGCACGAGCACTCGTCACCACAGGCGCACGAGCCGCCGCAGCACCCGTCATCCTCGACGCCGCCGTCGACGGCGAAGACGAACGTGACGTCCTCGAGCGCCGACGCCTCGTCAGCCGCCGTGACCCGCACGAGCTCGAGGCCCGCTGACGACATCTCCTCGGCGAGCGAGTCGACGAGCTCACCCTCGCCGACGAGACCGACACGACCACTGTGCGCCTTGCTCTCACCGGGCGTGCGCTCGTCGGCGACGAGGGTGCCCGAACCGGCCGCCTCGTACGTGTAGAAGCCCTTGCCACTCTTGCGACCGAGGTAGCCGGCCGCCACCATCTGACGCAGCAGCGGCGGCGACGCGACGCTCGGGTCATGTGTCGCGTCGTACAGCACGCCGCAGACCTCGTGGACGACGTCGAGGCCGATGAGGTCGCACAGCGTCAGCGGGCCCATCGGGAAGCCGACACCGGCCGCCATCGCAGCATCGAGGTCCTCACGGGAGGCGAGACCCGTCTCGTACGCGCGGATCGAACGCGCGAGATAGGCGATGAGCAGCGCGTTCGCGACGAAGCCCGCACGGTCGCCGACGACGACCGGCTTCTTGCCCAGGCGGACGGCGAGTTCGCGGACGTCCTCGACGAGCTTCACGTCGGTCAGCAGCGAGTGGATGACCTCGACGAGCGGCAGCACCGGCGCCGGGTTGAAGAAGTGCATGCCGATGACGCGCGACGGCTCCTTCGTCGACTTCGCGATCTCGGTGATCGACAGCGACGACGTGTTCGTCGCGAGCACGCAGTCGTCACGAACGATGTCGTCGAGCGTCGTGAAGATCGACGTCTTGATCTCGAGCAGCTCCGGCACCGCCTCGATGACGAGGTCGGCGTCCTTCATCGCGGCGAGGTCGTCGCCGAACGCGACACGGCCGACGATCTCGTCACGCTCACTCTCGGAGAGCTTGCCCTTGCTCACGGCACGCCCGAGGGACTTCGTGAGGAACCCCTTGCCGCGCTCGGCGAGCTCCGCCGAACCGTCGACGGCGATGACGCTGAGCCCCGCCTTGGCGAAGACTTCGACGATGCCAGCACCCATCGTGCCGAGCCCGATGACACCCACTGTGTTGATCATGCGCCCAGTCTTTCAGATGCGACGACCAACCGCTCGTGGGACGATCTACCGCGTGATGACCTCATGATCTTCGGATTGCTCGGCGCCCTCGTCGCCGCCCTCGCCTACGGCGGAGCGACGATCGTCCAGGCGATCGGCGTGGCGCGCATGAGGGAGGCGCCCGACGGCGCCGACCTCATCACCCGTGCGCGCTTCGGCTGGCTGTACGGCGTCGGCCTCGCGCTCGACGGTGTGGCCTTCCTCGCCTCGAGCGGCGCCCTGCGCACCCTGCCACTGTTCCTCGTGCAGTCGGTCATCGCCGGGTCGGTCGCGGTGACGGCCGTGCTCGCCGTCGTCGTCCTGCACGCCAAGCTGACGCGACGCGAGATCATGGCGCTCGTCGGAGTCGGCGTCGGTCTCGTCATGCTCGCCGTCTGCGCCAAGGAGGGTCACGCCACCGGGGTGCCGACCTGGCTGGCCCCCGCCGCGCTCGTGGTCGCGGCCCTCCTCGTGCCGTTCGGGTACGCGGCGTATCGCGCCCGCAACAGCGCGCTTCTCGCCGTCACCGCGGGGCTCGGATTCGCAGGTATCGCGATCGGCGCGCGCATCCTGCCGTGGGACGGCAACGTCCTGCACACGATCGCGAGCTGGCCGTTCTGGGTGCTCATCGCCCACGGCATCATCGCGATGACCGCCTACGGCTTCGCCCTCGACGCGGGAGAGGCGACGTCCGTCGCCGCCATCACCTTCGCCATCGAGACGGTGGTGCCCGCTGCCATCGGCCTCGCCCTGCTCGGTGACGCCGTGCGCGGCGGCACGTGGCCGCTGGCCATCGCGGGGTTCGTCGTCACGCTCGGCAGCTGCTTCGTCCTGGCCGGGCAGTCGGAGCCCGACGCGTAAGGTTGTCCGGTGCGAATCGTGATTGCCGAATGCAGCGTCGACTACGAGGGACGCCTGCAGGCCCATCTCCCCCTCGCCAAGCGCCTGCTCATGGTCAAGGCCGACGGCTCGGTGCTCGTCCACTCCGACGGCGGCTCCTACAAGCCGCTCAACTGGATGGCGCCGCCGTGCACGATGGCCGAGGTCGAACCCGAGGACGTCGAGGTCGCCGACGGTGTGACGAGCGTGTGGCTCGTGCAGCACGGCAAGTCGGACGACCGGCTGCGCATCCGGTTGCACACCGTCCATCACGACTCGGCCCATGACCTCGGCGTCGACCCGGGCCTCGTCAAGGACGGCGTCGAGGCGCAGCTGCAGAAGCTGCTCGCACAGCACATCGAGACCCTCGGTGAGGGCTACACGTTGATGCGGCGCGAATACATGACGGCGATCGGGCCGGTCGACATCATGTGCAAGGACTCGGGCGGAGCCACCGTCGCCGTCGAACTCAAGCGCCACGGCACGATCGACGGAGTCGAGCAACTGACGCGCTACCTCGAACTACTCAACCGCGACCCGCACATCGCCCCCGTCAGCGGCGTCTTCGCCGCCCAGACGATCAAACCGCAGGCCCGCACGCTCGCAGAGGATCGCGGCATCCGCTGCGTCGTGCTCGACTACGACGCGCTCAAGGGCATCGACGACTCCGAGCGCCGGCTGTTCTGATCCGCCTCGACGTTCTGGGTGCTCAGGTCGCGAGGCCGGGCGCACGCGTGCGTCGTGCCTTCGCCACGCGTCAGGCCGTGCGCGTCAGGCCGTGCGCGCCAGCGGGACGTAGCCGCAGGCGCCGGAGACGTTCATGACACGGTCGAGCCGGGTACCCGCGAGCAAACGGCACAGACGCGGCGAGGCATCGGCGACGACGAGGCGACGCCCCCGACGCTCGGCTCGGTGATGGGCGCCGACGATGACGCCCAGCCCGGCCGCATCCCACACCTGCGCCTTGGCCAGGTGGACGACGAGGTCACCGTCCCCGCCTGTCAGTGCGGTGTGCAATGCCGTGCGGACGCGGTCGCTCGTGCGTGCGCTGACGGGGCCGTTGATGATGATCTCCCGCCCGGGGACGGGCTGGTCAATGACCAGATGCGCACCCGTCGCGAGTGTCTCGGAGCGCGACGCGTGCGTGCGCCTCGTCGTCTCGGCCATGATCGTCCCCCTCGTCACTCGCCCGTGCGGGCCGAGCTGTTCGTGGACGGCCGGCGCGTCGCGCGCCCCACCCGGCGTGGAGGCGTCGCCTCCGGCGGGTGCCGTCATTGGTAAAGACGCACGGCGCCGGGTGAACGTTCGCCGCACCGCGTAACGAAGTGGTCACGGTCTGAACGCCTCCCATCGGGCGTACGTGAAACAGTGGGGGCATGGTGGTTCTCAGTACGATCTACACCCGCACCGGTGACGACGGGAGCACGGGCCTCGGCGACTTCAGCCGGACGTCGAAGAACGACCCGCGCCTCGTCGCCTACGCCGACGCGGACGAGGCCGGCGCCGCGCTCGGCCTCGCGCTCACGTGTGCCCCCGATCTGCCTGAGCGGCTGCGCCCAATGCTCCTGCGCATCCAGAACGACCTGTTCGACGTCGGCGCCGACCTGTCGACACCCCTCGTGACACAGCCCGCGCACCCTCCCCTGCGCGTCCAGCAGGAGTGGATCGACGAACTCGAGACCGCCTGCGACGAGTTCGGTGCCGACCTGCCGACGCTGCGTTCCTTCGTCCTCGCCGGCGGCACTCAGGCGGCGGCCTACCTCCACCTCGCGCGGACGGTCGTGCGGCGCGCCGAGCGTGCCTGCTGGGCGGCCATCGACGCCCACGGGAGCGAGAGCGCCGAGCCCGACGACGAGCGTCCCGGCGGCGTCAACCCGCTGACGGCCAAGTACCTGAACCGGCTCTCGGACGCCCTGTTCGTGTTCGCGCGCTACGCCAACGCCCAAGGCCCCGGCGACGTGTTGTGGCAGCCCGGCGGGGGGCGCTGAGCCCCAGCCCGCTCTAGACGTGGGATGCGGCCGACAGGGCGGCCATGGGAAGGAGGCGCGCTCTCCGTGCCAAACCCGACCATCGCGGCGGTCGAGGCCGCGAAAGCAATGCCGCTGGGCGGGGCGTCGACCGTCAGAGACGCCGGACGGGGGTCTCAGACCAGGGCGTCCGCGTGCAATCCGGGCGGTGCGGACTCGCTCCACGAGCGCATCGCGGTGTAGTCACCGGGCGCCATGGCGATGGTGAAGGCCTCTACACCGCAGCGCACGTCGACGCTCACCGCGTCACCCGACAGGGCCGCCGGGCGGTCACCATCCGCGAGCTGAGCGCGCGAACCGAGGAAGAAGTCGCCGCGCGCCCACGTGCGCCGCGGCGACATCGTCATCGAGCGGAACGAGAACCACTCGAGACGATCGTGGCGGTACCGCACCATCCCGGTGCGCCACGACGCGCCGGGGTAGCGAACCGCCATGACGGCGAGGTTGCCGTCGCGGCCGATGGCGCGCGTGCGCAGCACCATCGCCGCCAGAGCCAGCAAGACCACGATGACGGCCAGCGCGAGAGTGATCTCGCCGGCCGTCATCGCTGAATCCATGGTTCGAAACCGCCTCAGACCCCGGCCATCTCGACGTGCTGAGCGACGACCGTCACCACGTCCTTGTCGACGGAGAGGAATCCGCCGTCGATCTTGACCGTACGGCGCTCGCCCTGCGCGGGCACGACGACGACATCGCCCTCGACGAGGACGGACAGGATCGGCTGGTGACCGGGCAGGATGCCGATCTCACCTTCGGTGGTCCGTGCGATCAGGCGGCTCGCCTCGCCCTCCCAGACCTCACGGTCGGCAGCGACGAACTTGACGTTCAGGGTGCTCATGCGGGCTTCCTCTTCGAGTCGGTGATTTCCCCCATGATAGCGGGCGAATCGGGCCGGGGCGCGCGGCCCACCCGGTGGGTATGCACGCCCGTGCGACAGGGGTCGTCAGCGACGCCCGTCCGCTCGCGCGTCGGCGTCTGCGTCGGCCGACGCGCCCGCGACGGACGCACCTTCGTGCGGCAGCGGCGCGAGCGGATCGGCGAGCGCCCCCGAAACCCGCGCCCCGGCGCGCATGAGGTGGAACACGACGACCGCCGCGAACGTACCGAGGGCGATGCCGGCAAAGGCGACGTCACCGATCGTCCACGTGTAGTCGGCGATGCCGACGATGAGCGCGACCGCAGCCGTCATGAGGTTGACGGGGTTGGCGAAGTCGACGCGGTTCTCCATCCAGATGCGCACGCCGAGCATGCCGATCATGCCGTAGAGGACCGTCGCCGCTCCCCCGAGGACGCCGGGCGGGATCGTCGAGATGATCGCGCCGAACTTCGGCAGGAACGACAGCCCGATCGCCGTGATGGCCGCGACCCAGTAGGCCGCCGTCGAATACACCTTCGTCGCCGCCATGACGCCGATGTTCTCGGCATACGTCGTCGTGCCCGAGCCGCCACCGAAGCCGGCGAGCGTCGTGGCGAGGCCGTCACCGAGCAGCGCACGCCCCGAGACGTCGTCGAGGTTGCGGTCCGTCATCTGCGCGACCGACTTCACGTGGCCGATGTTCTCCGCGATCAGCACGAGCACGACCGGCACGAACAGCCCGACGACCGACCACGAGAACGACGGCGACGCGAAGTGCGGCAGTCCGATCCAGGCGGCGGAATCCACGGCGTCGAAGTCGACCTCACCGCGCAGGCACGCGACGAGATACCCGGTGAGCACACCGATGAGGATGCTGAGGCGCCCGAGCAGCCCCTTCGCGAGCACCGTCACCGCGAGGATGACGACCAGGGTGACGAGCGCCGTCACAGGCGCCTTCATGAAGTTGCCCTTGGCCGCAGGCGCGAGGTTGAGGCCGATGAGCGCGACGATCGTGCCCGTGACGACCGGCGGCATGAGCGCACGTAACCAGCCGTCGCCGGCGACCTGGACGACGAGCCCGACGAGCGCCAGAGCCAGGCCCGCCATGACGACGCCGCCCAGCGCCGTCGCCATGTCGTGCGCCTTCGTCGCGGCCGTCAGCGGCGCGATGAACGCGAACGACGAGCCGAGGTAGCTCGGCACGCGCCCCGCCGTCAGCAGCAGGAAGACGACCGTGCCGACGCCGGAGAAGAACAGCGTCGTCGACGGCGGGAAGCCCGTCAACAGCGGCACGAGGAACGTCGCACCGAACATCGCGACGACGTGCTGCATGCCGATGCCGATCGTCTTCGGCCACGCCAAGCGCTCGTCCGGCGCGACGACGGCGTCACCGCGCGTGAGGTCGTCCTCACGCACCCGCCACTTCAGACCCAGATCCATCCCTGCTCCTCATTCCTGCGCGCCGCGACTCAACGACGCGCCCTGCTCACGATGCACGACGAAGGGCCGGGGGTCGAAAACCCCCAGCCCTTCGTCGTTCTCACTCGCCGCCTCGGGTCATCCCCGCCGCGGCGCGCGAATCAGTCCTGCTTGGCCAGCTCCGCGGCCTGACGCTCGACGTCGTCGAGGCCACCACACATGAAGAAGGCCTGCTCGGGGACGTGGTCGTAGTCGCCGTCCGCGATCTTCGTGAAGGCCTCGATCGAGTCCTGCAGCGACACCGTCGAACCCTCGATGCCGGTGAACTGCTTGGCGACGTAGGTGTTCTGCGACAGGAAGCGCTGGATACGGCGAGCGCGGTTGACGAGGATCTTGTCCTCTTCGGAGAGCTCGTCGATACCGAGGATCGCGATGATGTCCTGCAGTTCCTTGTTGCGCTGCAGGATCGACTTGATGCGAACCGCCGTCTCGTAGTGCTCCTTCGAGATGTAACGCGGGTCGAGGATGCGCGACGTCGACGTCAGCGGGTCCACGGCCGGGTAGATACCCATCGACGCGATGTCACGCGAGAGCTCGGTCGTCGCATCGAGGTGCGCGAACGTCGTCGCCGGGGCCGGGTCGGTGTAGTCGTCGGCCGGCACGTAGATGGCCTGCATCGACGTGATCGAGTGACCACGCGTCGAGGTGATGCGCTCCTGGAGCACACCCATCTCGTCAGCCAGCGTCGGCTGGTAACCCACGGCGGACGGCATGCGGCCGAGCAGCGTGGAGACCTCGGAACCGGCCTGCGTGAAGCGGAAGATGTTGTCGATGAACAGCAACACGTCCTGCTTCTGCACGTCGCGGAAGTACTCCGCCATCGTCAGCGCCGACAGGGCGACGCGAAGACGCGTTCCCGGCGGCTCGTCCATCTGGCCGAACACGAGCGCGGTCTGGCCGAGGACGCCGGCCTCTTCCATCTCGACCATGAGGTCGTTGCCCTCACGGGTGCGCTCACCGACACCGGCGAACACGGACACACCACCGTGGTTGCGAGCGACTCGAGCGATCATCTCCTGGATCAGAACGGTCTTGCCGACACCGGCACCACCGAACAGACCGATCTTTCCGCCCTGGACGTACGGGGTCAGCAGGTCGATGACCTTGATGCCCGTCTCGAACATCGTCGTCTTGGACTCGAGCTGGTCGAACGCGGGCGCCGTGCGGTGGATGCCCCAGCGCTCGTTGACCTCGAGCTTCTCGCCCTCCTCGAGGTCGAGGCAGTCACCCGTCGCGTTGAAGACGTGACCGAGGGTGACGTCGCCGACCGGCACGGAGATCGGCCCGCCGGAGTCGCGCACCTCGGAGCCGCGGACGATGCCGTCCGTCGGCTGCAGCGAGATGGCGCGAACCATCGAGTCACCGATGTGCTGGGCGACCTCGAGGTTGATGTTCTTCTTCTCGCCGTTGAGCGAGACCTCGAGCGTCAGAAGGTTGTAGACCTCCGGCATCGTGTCGGCCGAGAACTCGACGTCGACGACCGGGCCGATGACGCGCGAGACGCGGCCCACGCCGCCCGCGGCCGGGGCCGCGGTTGCGCTTTCGTTGATGGTGGCAGTCATGAGGATTCCTTTACGTGAAGGCGGTCAGCTGGCATCGGCGAGGGCGCTGGCGCCACCCACGATCTCGCTGATCTCTTGCGTAATCTCGGCCTGACGGGCCTGGTTGGCCAGTCGGGTGTAGGTCTTGATGAGTTCGGTCGCGTTGTCCGTGGCGGACTTCATCGCGCGCTGGCGGGCAGCGAGCTCGGAAGCGGCCGACTGCAGGAGCGCGTTGAAGATGCGAGCCGTGACGTACTTCGGCAGCAGCGCATCGAGCACGCCCTCGGCGTTCGGCTCGAAGTCGTAGAGCGGAAGCGGTCCGTCGGGCTTGCCGTCGCCGTCGAGGTCGAGCTGACCCTCGGCCACCTCGAGCGGCAGCAGACGGATGACGCGGGCCTGCTGGGTCACCATCGACTGGAACTCGGTGTAGACGACGTGCAGTTCGTCGACCCCGCCACCCTCGGCACCGGCGTGGAAGTCGGCGGTCAGACGCTCACCGATCTCCTCGGCGTTCTCGAACTTGGGGCTGTCGGTGAAGCCGGTCCACTCTGCCTCGTACTCGCGACGGCGGAACTTGTAGTAGCTCACGCCCTTGCGGCCGACGAGGTAGGGGACGACCTCCTTGCCCTCGTGCTCGAGCTTGGTGATGAGCTGCTGGGCTTCCTTCATCGCGTTGACCGAGTACGAGCCGGCGAGGCCGCGGTCAGCCGTGACGATGAGGACGCCGGCGCGCTTGACGTTCTCGCGCTCCGTCGTCAGTGCGTGGTCGATGTCCGACGTGGAGGACGCGACCGAGGAGACGGCTCGGGTCAGGGCCACGGCGTAGGGCGTCGACTTCGCGACGGCCTCGCGCGCCTTGACCACGCGCGAGGCAGCGATGAGCTCCATCGCGCGCGTGATCTTCTTGGTCGCTTGGACGGACCGGATGCGCTGGCGGTAGACCCGCTGCTGCGCTCCCATAGCTTTCCGCCTCTCTGTACTGGTGCTGGCTTGGGTGGTGGTGTCGACCTGGCGGCCGACCTCGGCGGGTGCTCGTCACACCCGCCGAGGTGCGATCACGAAGATCACGGCTTGTGCTTGGTGATCTTCTCCTGGTTGATGTGGTCCGCAGCGATCTCGTCGAACTGCTCGGAACCCTCACCACCGTGGTCGGACGACGCCTGGAACTGCTTGCGGAAGTCGTCCATCGCACCGGCGAAGACGTCCTTGCCGTCGTCGGCCAGCTTGCCGCTCTCGCGGATCGCCATCATGAACTCGCCGTGGTTGCGGTGCATGTACTCGAGCCACTCGGCCTCGAAGCGCTGCACGTCCTCGGTCTTGACGTCGTCGAACTTGCCCGTCGTACCGGCCCACAGCGACGCGACCTGGTCCTCGACCGGGTACGGGCTGTTCTGCGGCTGCTTGAACATCTCCATGAGACGCTCACCGCGAGCGAGCTGACGGCGCGACGCGGCGTCGAGGTCGGAGGCGAACATCGCGAACGCCTGCATCTCGCGGAACTGCGCGAGGTCGACCTTGATCGAACCGGTGACGGCCTTCATGGCCTTCGTCATGGCCGCACCACCGACACGCGACACGGAGATACCCACGTCGACAGCCGGGCGCTGGTTGGCGTTGAACAGGTCGGCCTGGAGGAAGATCTGGCCGTCCGTGATCGAGATGACGTTCGTCGGGATGTAGGCCGAGACGTCGCCGGCCTTCGTCTCGATGATCGGCAGACCCGTCATCGAACCGGCGCCCAGGTCGTCCGACAGCTTCGCGCAACGCTCGAGCAGACGCGAGTGCAGGTAGAACACGTCACCCGGGTAGGCCTCGCGGCCCGGCGGACGGCGCAGCAGTAGCGACATGGCGCGGTAGGCCTCAGCCTGCTTGCTCAGGTCGTCGAACACGATGAGGACGTGCTTGCCCTGGTACATCCAGTGCTGGCCGATGGCCGAACCGGTGAACGGAGCGAGGTACTTGAAGCCCGCCGCGTCACCCGCCGGAGCGTTGACGATCGTCGTGTACTCCATCGCGCCGGCCTCTTCGAGCGTGGCGCGGACCTCGGCGACAGTCGAGTTCTTCTGACCGACGGCGACGTAGATGCAGCGAACCTGCTTCGACGGGTCGCCCGTCTCCCAGTTCTGCTTCTGGTTGATGATCGTGTCGGTGGCGATCGTCGTCTTGCCCGTCTTGCGGTCACCGATGATCAGCTGACGCTGACCGCGACCGACCGGCGTCATGGCGTCGATCGCCTTGATGCCCGTCATGAGCGGCTCGTGGACCGACTTGCGCTGGACGACGGTGGGCGCCTGCAGCTCGAGGGCGCGACGGCCTTCGGCCTCGATGTCGCCCAGGCCGTCGATCGGCTGGCCGAGCGGATTGACGACGCGGCCCATGAACGCGTCACCGACGGGAACCGAGAGGACCTCGCCCGTGCGCTTGACGCTCTGGCCTTCTTCGATGCCGCCGAACTCACCCAGGATGACGACGCCGATCTCGTGGACGTCGAGGTTCTGGGCGATACCGAGCGTGCCGTCTTCGAACTGAAGCAGCTCGTTGGTCATGGCCGAGGGAAGACCCTCGACGTGTGCGATGCCGTCAGCGGCATCGACGACGCGGCCGACCTCTTCACGGGAGGCCGCGCCGGGCTCGTAGGACTGAACGTAACCGTTCAGTGCATCCCGGATCTCCTCCGGACGGATCGAAAGCTCCGTCATCATCACTCCTTGTCATGGGCCCGCATCGGGCGCCGTGCTTCTTGGCTCAGGGCCGCGGATGCGGCAGTTCTTTGGGCGTCGATCAGCCGGACAGGTGCGCGCGGGCCTCGTCGAGGCGACGCGCGATCGTTCCGTCGATGACGTCGTCACCGACAGCCACCTTGATGCCGCCGACGACCGAGGGGTCGATGACGACGTTCGTCTGCACGGGCTTGCCGTACATCTTCGTCAGAGCCGCGCGCAGCCGCTCGTTCTGCTCCGGGGTCAGCTCGACCGCGCTCGTGACGATCGCGCTCGACTGGCCGCGGCGCCCGGCCACGCCCTCGAGGAACTCCTCGATGGCCCGGTCGAAACGGCGCCCACGGGGGGAGCCTGCGGCGCGAGTGGCGAGCAGCGCCGTCTCGGGGGCGACCTTGCCCTCGAGCAGACGAGCGACGAGCCCAGCCTTGTCCGCACCGCTGCGAGAGCGGTCGGACAGGGCATCGCTGAGGCCTGCGTCGGAGGCGACGGTCCGCTCGAAGCGGAACAGCTCGTTCTCGAAAGCATCCGCGCGACCGGCCTTCTCCGCCGAAGCGGTGGCGGCCTCGACCGCAAGACGCTCCAGAGCGTCACTGAGGTCGCGCTCGCTCGACCAGCGTTCACCGGCGACAGCCGTCACGACCGCCATCGCGTCGTAGCCAATCTTGCCGCTGAACAGACGCTGGACAAGGCCACGCTTGGCCTCGCTCTCGCGCGACGGGTCACCCAGCGCGCGACGCAGCGTCGCGTTGGAATCGATGACGTCGACGACCGCGAAGAGCTCACGAGCCGTGTTCATCGGGTCACCGGGGCCGGACAGGGTGCCGTTGAGCACCTGCCGGGCCGCGGAGAGAGCCGTCCTCGACGAACCCTGCATCAGGCTTCGACCCGCCTGCTGCCCGCGCTCGAGGCGGCGGCCTCGGAGCCGGCGGTGGCGGACTCGGGACGGACCTTGCCCACCTCGAGCTCGGCGAGGAACCGGTCGACGATGCCCTTCTGACGGGCTTCGTCGTGCAGCGACTCACCGACGATGCGGCTGGCGAGCTCGGTGGACAGGCCACCGACCTCGCTGCGCAGCTGGACAAAGGCCTGCTGACGCTCGGCCGCGATCTGCTTCGTCGCGTTCTCGGTGATGCGGGCGGCTTCGGCGCCGGCCTGCTCACGGCTCTCCGCGATGATGGCCGCACCCTGGGCGCGGGCGTCCTCGCGGATCTTGGCCGCCTCAGCACGCGCGTCGGCGAGCTGCGACTCGTACTGCTGCTTCGCGGCGGCGGCCTCCTTCTGGGCCTCCTCCGCCTTGGCGATGCCGCCCTCGATGGACGCCGTACGCTCCGCGTACATGCGCTCCATGTTCGGAACGACCTTCGTCTTGTACAGCCAGTACAGGATCGCGAAGGCGATGAGCCCGATGATCATCTCGGCGGGGTGCGGGAGCAGCGGCAGCTTCTCCGGCCAACCTGCACCTTCAGATGCGAGGAACACCTTGGCTTCCTATCTGTTGGGGGGACTGGTCAGTTCGAGGAAAGAGCTCAGCCCTTGAAGACGAACGCGAAGACCAGACCAAGGATGGCGAGGGCCTCGGTGAGGGCCATGCCGGTGAAGGCGATGGTCTGCAGCATGTTGCGAGCCTCGGGCTGACGCGCCACACCGTTGATGTAGGCGGCGAAGATCAGACCGATACCGATGCCGGGGCCGATCGCAGCGAGGCCGTAGCCGAGGAACGCGAGGTTACCGATGTTGCCGGTCATGTGCTTTTCCTTTCGAGTGGCACCGGGACCTGTTCCCGGTGTCGCTGAGGTTCAGAAGGGGTACAGAGTGCCGATCAGTGGTGATCGGAGACCGCGTCTGCGATGTACAGGGCGGCAAGCATGGTGAAGATGAAGGCCTGCAGGAACTCGATGAGCAGCTCGAAGAAGGTCATCACGATGGCAGCCGCGAACGAGAGGACGCCGGCTCCGTTGAGGCCGATGTTGCCGCCGTGCAGGAGGAGGTACTCACCGCCGACGATGAACACGAGGAGCATGAGGTGTCCGGCCATCATGTTGCCGAAGAGTCGCAGCGCGAGCGTCAGCGGGCGGATGATGAAGTAGGTGAGGAACTCGAGCACGAACATGATCGGCTTGAGCCACCCCGGCAGGCCCGGGGGGATGAGCGAGCCCATGTACTTGCCGAAGCCACCCTTCGCCTTGACCGCCGCGACGTGGTACGTGATGTACACGATGACCGTGAGGACGATCGGGAACGCGATGCGACCCGTGCTCGGGTACTGGATGAAGGGGATGATGCCGGCCACGTTGTTGAACAGGATCAGCGTGAAGCAGGTCAGCAGCAGCGGCAGAAAGCGCAGAAAGTCCTTCGAGCCGATGATGTCGCGGCCGATCGTGTTGCGCACGAAGCCGTAGACGCCCTCGGCCATGAACTGGCGCTTGCTGGGCACGACCGAGAGCTTCTTGCCTGTCACGGTGACGAAGAACCAGCCGATGAGCAGGGCCGACACGAGGAAGACCACGGCGGGGCGCGTGATGGCCCAGTTGCTGTCGCCACCGATCAGGGGCCACCAGAAATCGCTCGTGCCCGGGGACTTGAACGACTCCCCGTCGGCAACCAGGGCAGCGCCCGCGATGAAGCTCACAAATTCTCCTCAGTCAGCATCCAGCAAAAAAGTTCAGTGTGTCTGTTGCAGTGGCACCGCCCCTGCCCTCTCGGGCTGGTCGGCGGCTCGAGGTGCACGCCGGAGACACTGCGTATCCTACCCGACGCTGTGCCGCGGTTCACTGGGAGCCGCCGCTCGTCGTCGCAGCGCCTGACGCGTCCGGGTCGTAGACGTACTGCCGCGTCCGCATGAACGAGCGCACCTGGAAGATCTGCCAGGCCACGACCACGATGGCGACGGTGATGCCCGTTGCAGGCCCGTCGAGGGATTCGACCTTCGTCGCGAGGACGAGGACGACGCCGAGCACGATCACCTGGGCGAAGAAGACCGCCATCGCCGCAGCCATGATGGCGACCGGGCTGAGCGTGCGCAGCGTACGAAGGACGAGCAGACCGCTCGCGAAGAAGGCGAGGGCGAGAACCGTGCCGAACAGTGACGACACTCCCCCGGCCACGCCGTTGAGCACCGCGAACACGACCGCGCAGACGACGCCCACTGCGGCACTCGGCACGAGCGAATCCCGCAGCATCGCAGCGAACGGCGACACGTTGGTCACCGGGTGCGAGGTGGAGGCGGAGTCCATGGAGGAAGGGCTCACAATCTGCGTTGGCGCGGGGATCACGTCGTCGGGTTCGGGCTCGTCACCAGGGTGAATCCATCACCTGAACCTGCTTGTGAAAACTATCACAAGGCCTTGCGGCGTCGCCAACGGGGCAGCCCCCACGTCAGCGCGAAGGCGAGGACCGTCAGCCCCGTGAGGGCGGCGAGCGAGCGCTCGACGGGCCAGTACGCCATCGAGACGAGGCCGAGGGCGATGCCGATCGACCACAGGTAGAGGATGAGCACGGCCGCGCGGTGCGTGTGCCCGATCTTCAGCATGCGGTGGTGCAGGTGGCGACCGTCCGCCTCCCACGGTTTCTGCCCGGAGCGCAGGCGACGCACGATGGCCGCGGCGAAATCCCACAGCGGCACCGCGAGGATCGCGAGGGGCACGAGCAGCGGGAGCAGGAACGCGACGGAGGCGTCACCCGAACCGGAGACGGCCGCCGGGTCGAGGTTGCCGGCGAACGAGATCGTGGCGGCCGCGATGAGCGTGCCGAGGAGCAACGAGCCGGCGTCCCCCATGAACAACCGCGCCGGATGAAAGTTGTGCGGCAGGAAGCCGACGCAGACACCCACCGTCGCCGCCGCGATGAAGGCTGACGTCGTGAACACCGACTTGTCGCCCCACTGCACGGCCTGTTGGTAGGCGTAGACGAAGAACGAGAACGAGGCGATGCCCACCATGCCGGCTGCGAGACCGTCGAGACCGTCAACCCAGTTCACGGCGTTGACGATGACGAGAATGACGAGCACCGACAGCACGACGAGCACCGGCGTCGGCAGGACGGTCTGCTCCCCCAGCGGCAGGAAGAGGAACTGCACGCCCGAGACGACGAGGACGCAGGCCGCGAGCGCCTGACCACCGAACTTGATGGCCCAGTTGAGCTCGGCGAAGTCGTCCCACGCGCCGAGCCCGCACATCATGGCCGCGGCGATCGTCGTGCCGATGGCTTCGCGACTGTCGAACACGTGCGACAGGTACGGCAGCCGCGAGGCGACACCGACGGCCGCGAGGAAGCCGACGAACAGCGCCACTCCCCCGAGCCGCGGGATCGGCAGGGCGTGCACGTCACGCGCACGCACCTGCGTCACCGCCCCGAAGCGAACTGCCGCCCACCGTGCGAGCGGCGTCATCACGAACGTGACGATCGCAGCGACGACGCTGATGAGGACGTACTCACGCACGGCAGGCGGTCAGATTTCAGCGGGGGTAGGCGGGGAAACGCGTGACGAGATCGGTGACCTGCTCGCGGATCTCCTGCGCGACGGGGTGCTCGGGCGTGCCGTCCGTCTCGGTGACGGCGCGGTGGATGACGTCGGCGATGACGTCCATCTCGGCAAGGCCCATGCCCTGCGTCGTGACGGACGGGGTGCCGACGCGGATGCCCGAGGCGATGTTCGGCTTCTGCGGGTCGAACGGGATCGCGTTCTTGTTGAGCGTGATGCCCGCGACGTCGCAGCGCAGTTCGGCGTCGGCGCCGGTGACGTCGACGTCACGCAGATCGAGCAGCGACAGGTGCGTGTCGGTGCCGCCCGTCGTCGGACGGATGCCCTTGGCCTTGAGCCCCTCGGCGAGACGCTGCGAGTTGGCGATGACGTCCTTCGCGTACTGCTGGTACTCGGGCGTCGCGCACTCCTTGAAGTTCACGGCCTTCGCCGCGATCGTGTGCATCTGCGGGCCACCCTGCATCATCGGGAAGACGGCCTTGTCGATCGCCTTCGCGTGCTCTTCCTTGCAGACGATGGCGCCCGAGCGGGGGCCGCGCAGCACCTTGTGCGTCGTGAACGAGACGACGTCCGCGTGCGGCACCGGCGACGGGATCGCCTTGCCGGCGACAAGACCGATGAAGTGAGCCGCGTCGACCCAGAAGATCGCGCCGACCTCGTCGGCGATGGCGCGGAAGCGCTCGAAGTCGATGAGACGCGGGATGGCGGAGCCGCCCGCGAGGATGACCTTCGGCTTGTGCTCCTTGGCGAGACGCTCGACCTCGTCGTAGTCGATGTCCTCCGTCTCGGGGTCGACGCCGTAGCCGACGGCGTTGAACCACTTGCCCGAGAAGGACACCTTCGTGCCGTGCGTGAGGTGACCGCCCATGGGCAGGCTCATCGCGAGGATCGTGTCACCGGGGTTCATGAACGCGCCGTACACGGCCTGGTTCGCCGAGGCACCCGAGTGGGGCTGGACGTTGGCGTGCTCGGCGTCGAACAGCGCCTTCGCACGCTCGATGGCGATCGTCTCGGCCTTGTCGACCTCGGCGCAGCCACCGTAGTAGCGACGGCCGGGGTACCCCTCGGCGTACTTGTTGCTCAGCGTCGAACCGAGCGCGGTGAGGACGGCCGGGCTGGACATGTTCTCACTCGCGATGAGCTGCAGGCCGCCGCGCAGGCGGTCGAGCTCGGAGATGAGGACACCGGCGATGTCGGGGTCGAAGGATTCGAGGGCGGCGTAGTCGGAGCCGTAGAACGGGGTCGTCATGCTCGCCACCTTAGTGGTTCTGCTCGCCCGGGCGGCCAGGAAGCTCCACGCTCGTCACGCTCTCGGGCTCGAACGGCGGTTCCGCTCCGATGCCGCCGAGCGGGATGGCCTGGGTCGCCTCGCCCGCCCGCGCCTGAGCTCCCATGGCCTCGAGGCGCTGACGTTCGACCGTGCGCTCGTCGTCGGTCGACTCGGGCGCGGGGTTCGAGGCCGACTCGTGCTGCTGCGGGTTGTCCGTTTCCGGGGCATCCTGGGGTGTCTCGGACAGCGGCGCACCCGTCGAGTCGAGCAGGTCGATGGGCCCGAGCACCTCACGCAGCTGTGCCGGAGTGATCGTGCCGCGGCGCAGCATGACGGGGTCGGGCTTGGTGCAGTCGAGGATCGTGCTGGGCAACCCGTCGTCGCACGTGCCCCCGTCGAGATAGACCTCGACCGCCGGGCCGAACGCGAAACCGGCCTCCGTGATCGTCGTGACCGGCGGCTGGCCCGTGCGGTTCGCCGAGCTGACCGCGAGCGGCCCCGTCGTCTGCAGCAGTTCGAGCGCGATCTCGTGATCGGGCATGCGCAACCCGACCGTGCCGTTCGTGTCACCCAGATCCCACATGAGCGACGGCTGCGCACGGAAGATCAACGTCAGCCCGCCCGGCCAGAAACGCTCCATGAGGCGACGCGCGTAGGAGGGCACGTTCATCGCGAGGCCCTCGACCGTCGCCGGGTTCGGCACGAGGACGGCCGGCGGCTTGTCGCGCCCACGCCCCTTCGCCGCGAGCAGCGCCGCGACGCCGTCAGGGTTGAAGGGGTCGGCGCCGACGCCGTACACCGTATCGGTGGGCAGGACGACGAGTTTGCCCTCGCCGACGGCAGCGTGCGCCGCCTCGATGGCGGGGTCGCGCTCATCCGAACCGGAAACGTCGAAAACGGGGCTCACGCCACTCTCCTAGAAGTCGAAACCACCCATGTCGCCCCCGAAGTCTCCCCCACCGAAGTCGCCCCCGTCGAACCCGCCGAAGTCGCTGCCCCCGGCGAAGTCCTGGCCGCTGTCGAATCCGCCACCGTCGGCAACGTCGTTTCCGCCGCCGTCGCCCCCACCGTCCTGGTAGCCATCCTGATATGCGTCCTGCATGTCGTGGGAATCGAAGTCGTTGCCCCAGTCGTCGAACATCGCGTCGGCGATGGCTGTGCCGACGAAGGCGCCGGCGACGCTCGTGAGCAGCATCGAGCCCATGCCCATGCCGCCCATGCCCATCCCCATGCCGCCGCGACCGAAGCCGCCGCCCATGCCGTAGCCACCGAACGAGCTCTGGAGGAACCCGGGCTGACGCATCTCGGCCCGAGTCGCAGCCCGCGCCAGCGCCTGCGGGTCTGCGCTCTGCGGAGCGTCCTGCGGGCTGTCGGTCGCGAGACGCGTGAGCACCTGCTGACGCTGCTCCGGCGTCAACTTGGCGAACGCCTCGGCGTGCGCCTTCTCGATCTCCTCCGGCGGCGCCGTCTTGAGCATGTACTCGTAGCGAGCGATGGCGCGCTCGTCCTCGGTCATCGACGCGCCCGGCGTCTGACGAGGCGCGCTCGACGCCTGCCGCGGGTAGCCCTGCTGGGCATACCCCTGCTGCTGGTTGCCCTGCGCCGGATACGCGGACTGCCCGTATCCCTGCTGCTGACCGAAGCCCGGCTGGGCTCCCCCACGGCCGAAGAGACGATCGAAGATCCCCATGGTGCGTTCCTCACGTCCGAGGCCGCCCAGCACGCTGCGAGCGGCGCGATTCGGCTCCCAGTCTATGCCCGGGTCCGTGGCGGACACACGTCCTCGCCGCCGGCCGGCGAGGCCGCACCAGCGCGCTGACGCGGCGTCCTCGCCCAACATCGTGACGGTGGCCGAGACGCAGGGGGGCGGTGCGAGACTGGCATCAGAAGAGGCGCAGGCCCCTGACGCCGACCTCGCAGTGTGTGCCTCAGCGGTGGCCGAGGGCGACGGGGACGGTCGACTCCTCGACGTCGTCCAGTGCGATGGTGTCGTCGGGCTGCAGTTCGTCGACAGACGTGGCGCTACCCGCTGTCGCGTCCGGCGTCGCCCGGGCGCTGACGAGGGTCGCGAGCTCGCGCGGCCACACTCGTTCGCTCGTCGTCTCGAGGTCCTGAACCGACCACCAGTGCCAGCGGCCCATCGTCACCTGCTCCTCGGGCGTCAGCGCCCCCGGGTCGGGCTCGAAGCGTGTCGCGCGCACGGCGTAGAAGACGTCGTCCTGACGCACGACCGAATCGGAGTACCCGTGGACGACGCGGCGCCGCGCGATCGGCCCGACGAAGGCATCGGCCTCGACCTGCAAACCGGTCTCCTCGAACAACTCACGCACCGCGGCGTCGCGTTCGCTCTCTCCGGGGTCGATGCCGCCACCCGGGGTCGACCACCACGCCGCGGGCGGGGTGAGGCCCTGGTCGGAATCCTCGTAGAGGAGCACGTCGCCGGCGTGGTCGAGCACGAGCAGCCTGACGGTCGCGCGGCGCCTCACCGGGCGTTCTGCGGGGCTTGTGGGCACCTCGAAGCGCGAACCGCCCTCACGGCGGGCCAGCGTCATGCGGGGCTTGCCGGCGAGGTCGGCCTCGTCCCGCGCCCACTCGAAACCACGCCGATCGAGCAGCGCCTCGGGCAGGGATTCACCCTGGGCGTCTGCGTGCTCCATGACGAGCAGACCGCCGGGCTTCAGCAGGTGCGCGGCGCGTTCGGCGATCTCGAGCGGAAAGCGAAGGCCGTCCTCGCTACCGCCGTACAGCGCGATCTCAGGGTCGTGCTCAGCGACCTCGGGGTCGATCGGCACCATGCCGGTGGGCACGTACGGCGGGTTGCTCACGACGACGTCGAAACTGCCCTCAAGTTCAGGTAGAGCCTGGCGCGCATCCTCAACGCTCAAGTTGACAGTGAGGCCACTCTGCTTGCAGTTCAACGCTGCCCACGCCGCCGCTTCTTCGGAGAGTTCGACGGCGTAGACCTCGAGGTCGGGACGCTCGGCCTTGATCGCCAGGGCGATGGCGCCCGATCCGGTACACAGATCGACGATGCGCCCCCCGTGCGGGGCCGCCTCGAGGGCGGCATCCACGAGCATCTCCGTCTCGGGGCGCGGCACGAACACGCCAGGGCCGACACGCAACTCCAGGCTGCGGAAAGGCGCCCGCCCCGTCAGGTGCTGCAGCGGAACACGCCGTGCGCGCTCGTCGACGAACGCCTCGAAGCGGGCAATGTCCCCGTCGCTGAGCTCGTGGCCGAGCACCTCGCGACGGCGCACCTCGCCCAGCTCGCACCCGAGAACATGGGCGAGCAGCAGCGCCGCATCACGATCCGCGGATTCGATGCCGGCGTCCGCGAGCCGCGCCGCAGCAGGACGCAGCGTCGCGCGCAACGCCGTCACGCCCCCGACTCCCCCACTGCTGCGAGACGCGCCGCCTCGTCGGCGTCGAGCGCCGACTGGACGACGGCGTCGAGGTCACCGTCGAGCACCGCGTCGAGGTTGTACGACTTGTAGCCCGTGCGGTGATCTGCGATCCGGTTCTCGGGGAAGTTGTACGTGCGGATGCGCTCACTGCGGTCGACCGTGCGCACCTGCGACTTGCGCGCGGCCGAGGCCTCCGCTTCCTTGCGCTCGATCTCCATCTGACGCAGCCGCGCCTTGAGCACGCGCAGCGCGGACTCCTTGTTCTGCAGCTGCGACTTCTCGTTCTGGCAGCTGACGACGACACCCGTCGGCAGGTGGGTGATGCGCACGGCCGAGTCGGTCGTGTTGACACTCTGCCCACCCGGGCCGGAGCTGCGGTAGACGTCGATCTTGAGGTCGTTCGGGCCGAACTCGATCTCGTCGTCGTCCTCGTCGAGATCCGGCATGACGAGGACGCCCGCCGCGCTCGTGTGGATGCGGCCCTGACTCTCGGTGACGGGCACGCGCTGCACGCGGTGCACGCCGCCTTCGTACTTGAGGCGCGCCCACGGGGCCTCGCCCGGTTCGGGCAGCCCCTTCGCGCGGACCGTGATGCGGGCGTCCTTGTACCCGCCGAGGTCGGCGTCGGTCGCGTCGGCAATCTCGGCCTTCCAACCACGGCGTTCTGCGTAACGCAGGTACATGCGGACGAGGTCGCCGGCGAACAGTGCCGACTCGGCGCCGCCCTCGCCGGCCTTGACCTCGAGGACGACGTCGCGCTCATCGTCCTCGTCGCGCGGCAGCAGGAGCGTGCGCAGTTTGTCGGCGCTCGCCTCCAGATGGGTCTGCAACGCCGGCAGCTCCGCGGCGAACGCGGCGTCCTCGTCGGCCAGCTCTTCTGCCGCACCGAGGTCGTCCTGCGCGCTCTTCCAGGCGTGATAAGCGGCGACGGTCGGTGCGAGGGCCGCGTAACGCTTGTTGAGGCGGCGCATCAGCGTCGGGTCCGCATGCGTCGCCGGTTCGGCCAGCTGCTTCTCGAGATCGTCGTACTCGGCGACGATCGTGGCGGCGGAATCAAGCATGACGCTCCTCGCGGACTGAGGTGATGGGGGCGCAGCGCCGGCAGGCGGCGTCCACGGGAATGCAAAACGCCGACCCCGCCCTGATGGGCTGGGGTCGGCGTGGTGCGAAGACTACTTCGCGTCCTTCTTGCCGTAGCGAGCCTGGAAGCGGGCGACACGACCACCCGTGTCCATGAGCTTCTGCTTGCCGGTGTAGAAGGGGTGGCAGTTGGAGCACACTTCGACGTTCATCTTGTCGCTCTTCGACGTGCTGCGCGTCTCGAACGTGTTGCCGCAGGTGCAGGACACCGTCGTGGCGGTGTACTCGGGGTGAAGGTTCTTCTTCACGGGGTTCTCCTAGCTGTTGAGGATGCCGCCGGGTCGTCATCACCGGGATGGTGGACGTGAACCGGAAGCCAACAAACAATCTTGCCAGATCGCCTGACATGGTTCAAAACATCGAGGTGGGACGAATCATTCCCGCCGCCCACCCGCCCGACACGAGCGCCCCCGTGACCACTCGCCGCAGGGGCGTCGGGTCTCGGGGGCGTCGTCAGGTGACGTCGTCAGGCGCCGTCAGACGTGGATCAGTTGCCCTCGTCGTCGAGCTTGATGTTCGACGTCTGCTGCACCTGCATGAGGAACTCGACGTTACTCTTCGTCTTCTTGAGGCGGTCGATGAGCAGTTCGACGGCCTGCTGCTGGTCGAGGGCGGCGAGCACGCGACGCAGCTTCCACATGATCTTGAGCTCTTCGCCCGACAGCAGGATCTCCTCGCGACGCGTCGACGAGTTGTTGACGTCGACGGCCGGGAAGATGCGGCGGTTCGCGAGCTGACGGTCGAGCTTGAGCTCCATGTTGCCGGTGCCCTTGAACTCCTCGAAGATGACCTCGTCCATCTTCGAACCCGTCTCGACGAGAGCCGTCGCGAGGATCGTCAACGAGCCGCCGTTCTCGATGTTGCGCGCCGCACCGAAGAACTTCTTCGGCGGGTACAGCGCGGCCGAGTCGACACCACCGGACAGGATGCGACCGCTCGCCGGGGCGGCGAGGTTGTAGGCACGCCCGAGCTTCGTGATCGAGTCGAGCAGCACGACGACATCGTGGCCCATCTCGACGAGGCGCTTGGCACGCTCGATGGCGAGCTCCGCGACCGTCGTGTGGTCCGTCGCCGGACGGTCGAAGGTGGAGGCGATGACCTCACCCTTGACCGCGCGCTGCATGTCGGTGACCTCTTCGGGACGCTCGTCGACGAGGACGACCATGAGGTGGCACTCGGGGTTGTTCGTCGTGATCGCGTTGGCGATCGACTGCATGACCATCGTCTTGCCCGCCTTCGCCGGGGCGACGATGAGGCCACGCTGGCCCTTGCCGACGGGCGACACGAGGTCGATCATGCGAGTCGTCAGCACGTTCGGGGCCGTCTCGAGACGCAGGCGCTCCTGCGGGTACAGCGGCGTCAGCTTGCCGAACTCGACACGCTTCTTCGCCTGCTCCACCGTCATGCCGTTGACGGAGTCGAGACGCACGAGCGCGTTGAACTTCTGACGCGCCGGCAACTGCTCACCCTCGCGCAGCGCACGCACCGCGCCGGTGACGGCGTCACCCTTGCGCAGCCCGTTCTTCTTCACGATGTTCATCGGGACGTAGACGTCCGTCGGGCCGGCGAGGTAACCGGTCGTGCGCACGAACGCGTAGTTGTCGAGGACGTCGACGATGCCCGCGACGGGGATGAGGACGTCGTCCTCGCGCACCTCGGGAGCGTCGTCGTCGTAGTCGCGGTTGCGCCCGCGACGGTTGTTGCCGCGCTCGCCCCGGTCGCGGTCGCGGCCACGCTGACGACGACGACGGCCACCGCGCTCGTCGTCATCGTTGTTGTGGTTGCGCTCGTTGTTGCGCTCGCGACGGTTGGAGCCGCCGTTGTTGCCGGAGTCGCGGTTGTCGCGCTTGTCACGGCCGTTCTCATGCTCGTCGCGCTTGTCACGGCCGTTCTCGCCCGAGGCGTTGTCGCTGTTGTCGCGACGCTCGCGGCGAGCGTCGCCGTCGGAGTTCTTGTCACCGGAGGGCTCGTTCGAGCCGTTCTCGCGGCGCTGACGACGCTCGTCGCGTTCGCCATCACGACGGCCACGGCTCTCGCCGTTCGAGGCATCGTCCTTGGCGTCGACGTTCTTGCCATCAACGGTCTTGCCGTCGGCGTCGTTCTCGGAGCCGGTGTCCTTCGCGGCACCTTCACGCTGAGCGTCGCCCTGGTCCGAACCTGCGTTCTCGGAGGCGCGCTTGCGCTCCTCGCCACCGCGGCGGCCACGACGGGTGCGCTGCTCGCGCGGCTGCTCCTGTTCGTCGCGCGTGGAACGCTCACCCTCGCGGGAAGCAGCGTCGCCTTCACGGGCGCCGGCGTCACGAGTGGCGCGGCGGGGCTCGTCATCCTGCGGCGCGGGGGCGTCGCCCTGCTCACGGCGGGGCGCCTCGGTGGCGGACGGCGCAGCCTCGGCCTGCTCGCTCGTGGCGCGACGGGCCGTCGGAGCGGTCGAGGTGACGCCCGCGGCCTTGGCGCGGCTGCCGCCGACACCGTTGGCCTCGGCGCGCGCGGCGCGGATCGCCGTCACGAGGTCGACCTTGCGCATCTTGGAGATGCCGGGAATGCCCATGCTCTGCGCGAGCTGCTTGAGTTCGTCGAGACGCATCGCGGAGAGCGCTCCGCGCGGGCTGCTCTGGGCCGGGGCGGGCGCAGACGGTTGTTCTGACACGAAGGTTCCTTCCCCCTCGTTCGGCCCGCGACGAAGAGCGCGGGCGGGATGAAGTTCAGGGGCCGTTCAGATCAGACCCCTGGTTCCCGCCGTCGGAATGACAGCACAGACGGGAACAGCGCACCTGGAAGCGAATGATGACCTGCAGCGAGGCTGAGGCGAGAACGGTGACCCAGAGGTCACGGGCCTGGCGCGACGACACCGTCGCGTCGTGTGGCATGGTCGAACTCGAGCACCACCCGGGTGCACCAAAACGGTACACCCCGGCGGCGGATCAGCGCGACATGGGGGTGATTCCGTGCGTCGGAACGCTCAGTTCGAGCACCTCGCCGCCCCGAGCGACATCGTGCACCGCGCTCAGGGCGAAACGTGATGCCAGCGCGAGCACCGTCGGGCCAGCGCCCGAGATGACGGCGGGGACGCCGGCGTCACGCAGCGCGTCGACGAGCGCCATCGAATCCGGGTAGGCCGAACGGCGATGCTCCTGGTGCAGGGCATCGAGCGTCGCGGGCATGAGTAGCGACGGCTCGGTGGTGATCGCGTGAGCCAGCAGCGCTGCACGCCCCGAATTGCGCGCCGCCACGGCGAGCGGGACGCTCTCGGGCAACGCGGCGCGAGCCGTCGCCGTCGACAGGCGCTGCGCCGGGACGATGACGACGGGCACGACATCGGGGTGCGGGCGCAGGACGGCGGTGTGCCAGTCGCGCGGCGCGTCGGGGCCCTCGAGCACGTCGGCCCAGCTCACCGTCACGCTGCCGTAGACGGAGGCCGACGCGTTGTCGGGGTGGCCCTCGATGCTCGAGGCGACGTCATTGACGAACGCGAGCGTCGCGGCGTCGTCGAGCTCGTGCCCGGCGAGCGCCGTCGCGAGCGCGACGCCCGCGACGATCGCCGTCGCCGAACTGCCCATGCCGCGCGAGTGCGGCACGGCGCCCGTGTACCTCAGCTCCAGCCCTGCGGGCGGCGCGACGTCGAGCGCTTCCCACGCCGCGCGCATCGAGCGCACGACAAGGTGCGAGCCGTCGAGCGGCACCTCACCGGCGCCGTTGCCGCGCGCCTCGACGACGAGGCCGCCGTCCGTCACCTCGGCGCGCGCGTCGTCCCAGACGTCGAGGGCCATGCCGATCGAGTCGAAACCCGGCCCGAGGTTCGCCGTGCTCGCGGGCACGCGAACGTGTGCCGTCGACCCGACCTGAGGCGTGCGGCTCGGCCGGAGGCGGGAGGCGCTGAGCGAACGGGGCATCGTCAGGCGTCGAGGCCGAGCGCGCGCGCCACGGAGTAGGCGTCGGCGGAGACGCGCTCGGGCTGGATGTCGTCGCCGTCGGCGCCGCGCAGGGCCCACTGCGGATCCTTCAGGCCGTGCCCGGTGACGGTGCAGACGATGGTCGCGCCCGCGGGCACGCGGCCCGCGTCGCTCATCTTGAGCAGCCCGGCGATCGAGGCGGCCGACGCCGGTTCGACGAAGATGCCCTCCTCGCTCGACAGGATGCGGTGCGCGGCGAGGATCTCGTCGTCGCTGACGGCGTCGATGACGCCGCCCGAGTCGTCGCGGGCCTGCTCGGCCTGCTTCCACGATGCGGGGTTGCCGATGCGGATGGCCGTTGCGATCGTCTCCGGCTCGTCGAACGGGTGGCCCGCGACGAGCGGCGCGGCGCCCTCGGCCTGGAAGCCCCACATCGCCGGGGTCTTCGTCGCGACGGCGGCGAGCTCGCGGCCGTCGGCGGTCGTGAACGGCGCCGCGTACTCGCGGTAGCCCTTCCAATAACCCGTGATGTTGCCGGCGTTGCCGACGGGCAGGACATGGATGTCGGGCGCGTCGCCGAGCGCGTCGACGATCTCGAAGCTGGCCGTCTTCTGGCCCTCGATGCGGGCCGGGTTGACGGAGTTGACGAGCTCGACGGGGTAGCTCTCGGCAAGCTTGCGCGCGACGTCGAGGCAGTTGTCGAAGTTGCCGTCGACCTGCAGCAGCTGCGCGCCGTGCGCGATGGCCTGGCTGAGCTTGCCCATCGCGATCTTGCCGTCGGGCACGAGGACGGCGCACGTCATGCCGGCCTTCGTCGCGTAGGCCGCGGCGGAGGCGGACGTGTTGCCCGTCGAGGCACAGATGACGGCCTTCGCGCCGTTCTTCGCGGCCATCGACATCGCCGTCGTCATGCCGCGGTCCTTGAACGAACCGGTCGGGTTGAGGCCCTCGTACTTGACGAACACGCGCGCACCGACCCGCTCGCTCAGCTTCTCCGCCGGGATGAGCGGAGTGCCGCCCTCCCCGAGCGTGACGACGGGAGCACCGTCGAGCATCGGAAGTCGTTCGGCGTACTCGGTGATGACGCCGCGCCACAGGTGAGCCATGTCAGTTTCCTTCTGCGCGAAGCACGGACGAGACGCAGTCGACGTCCGCGAGCTTCTTGATCGAGTCGACCGTGGCCGCGAGCGCGGCCTCCGGTGCCTGGTGGGTCATGAAGGTGAGGGAGGCGAGGCCATCCTCGGAGCGGCGCACGCCCTGGCGCATGCTCTCGATGGAGACGCCGTGCTCGCCGAACGCGCTCGTCACGCGCCCGAGGACGCCCGGTTCGTCGGCGACCTCGACGCGCACGACGTAACGCGTCAGGGATTCGCCGATCGGCAGGATCGGCAGGTCGGCGTCGGCCGATTCCCCCGAACCGCGCCCGCCGGTGACGCGGTGGTGCGCGGCCTGGACGATGTCGCCGAGGACGGCTGACGCCGTCGGGTCGCCGCCCGCCCCGCGGCCGTAGAACATCAGCTCCCCGGCGAGCTTCGTCTCGACGAAGACCGCGTTGAAAGCTTCATGCACGCTCGCGAGCGGGTGCGAGCGCGACAGCAGGACGGGGTGGACGCGGACGTTGACGCCCGCTCCCCCGTCTGCCTCGCCGCGTTCGACCTTCTCGGCGATCGCGAGCAGCTTGATGACGAAGCCCGCGCGGCGCGCGGCGGTGATGTCCTCCGCCGTGATGTTCATGATGCCCTCGACGTGCACGTCACTCGTGCGCACACGCGTGTGGAACGCGAGGGAGGCCAGGATGGCGGCCTTCGCCTGCGCGTCGTAGCCCTCGACGTCGGCCGTCGGGTCGGCCTCGGCGTAACCGAGCTCCTGCGCCTCGGCGAGCACGTCCCGCAGGCCGGCGCCGGTGCGGTGCATCTTGTCGAGGATGAAGTTCGTCGTGCCGTTGACGATGCCGAGGACCTTCGTCACCTCATCGCCCGCGAGCGACTCGCGCAACGGACGGATGAGCGGGATGGCGCCCGCGACGGCGGCCTCGTAGGACAGGTCGACGCCGTGATCCATCGCGAGCTGGTACAGCTCCGGGCCATCGCTGCCGAGCAGGGCCTTGTTGGCCGTGACGACGCTCGAGCCGTTGCTCAGGGCGCGCGTGATGAGGCTCTTGGCGGGCTCGTCACCACCCATGAGCTCGACGACGATGTCGGCACCGTCGACGAGCGCCTGCGCGTCCGTCGTGAAGACGTCGGCCGGCAGGCCCGTCTCCGAGCGGTCCTTGCTCGTGTCGCGCACCGCGACGCCGACGATCTGCAGCGGCGCACCGATACGGGCCTCGAAATCGGCGGCGTTCTGGGTCAGCTCGCGGGCGACGGACGTGCCGACGACGCCGCTGCCGAGCAGCGCGATCGTGATCGGCTCGCGAGGGGTCGTCGAGTCGGCCGGCATGGCGGATGCGGTGGTGGTCATGTCATTCCCCTTCGAGGGCGAGCAGGTCGTCGATCGTCTCGCGGCGCAGCAGCACGCGAGCGTCGCCGTCCGCTACGGCGATGACGGGCGGGCGCGGGACGTGGTTGTACTGCGAGGCCAGCGCCCGACAGTAGGCGCCGGTCGCGGCGACGACGACGAGGTCGCCGTCACGGGTGTCGGACGGGAAGTCGATGTCGCGCACGACGATGTCGCCGCTCTCGCAGTGCTTGCCGACGATGCGGGTCGGCGTCAGCTCGTCGCTGCCACCGCGGTTCGCGAGCGCCGCGTGATAGTCGGCCTGGTAGAGCGCGGGGCGCGCGTTGTCGCTCATGCCACCGTCGACGCTGACGTACGTGCGCACGAGGTCGTCGCTCGCCTGAACGGGCTTCACCGTACCGACGCGGTAGAGCGTCACGCCGCCGGGGCCGACGATGCTGCGGCCCGGCTCGATCGAGACGCGCGGCACCGCGACGTCGGCGTTCTGGCACGCCTCGCGCACGATGCCGGCGAGCTGCGTCGCCATCTCGGCGGGGTCGAGCGGTGCGTCGCTGGGCAGGTAGGCGATGCCGAAACCGCCGCCGAGGTCGAGCTCCGGCAGTTCGACGCCGTGCTCCTTCGCGACCTGCAACTGCAGGGCGATGAGGCGCGTCGCGGCCTCCTTGAAGCCGGCGGACTCGAAGATCTGGCTGCCGATGTGGCTGTGGAAGCCGAGCAGGTGAAGCTCCGGGCGGGCGAGGACGCGAGCGACGGCGTCACCGATCTGGCCGTCGGCGGCGGAGAAACCGAACTTCTGGTCCTCGTGCGCCGTCGCAATGAACTCGTGAGTGTGCGCCTCGACGCCGAGCTTGACGCGGATCATGACAGGCGCCGTGATGCCGTGGCGCGCAGCGGCGTCGGCGACGCGGTCGATCTCCTCGAACGAGTCGACGACGATGCGCCCGACGCCGTACGCGAGGGCGTCGTCGATCTCGGCGACGCCCTTGTTGTTGCCGTGCATGCCGATGTTCTCGCCCGGCACGCCCGCCTTCTTCGCGATCGCGAGTTCACCCCCCGAGCAGACGTCGAGGCGCAGCCCCTCCTCGGTGACCCACTGCGCGACGTGCGACGACAGGAACGCCTTGCCCGCGTAGTACACGTCCGCCTGGGTGCCGATGGCCGCGAACGCACGCGCGAACGCCTCACGGTAGGCACGGGCCCGGCTGCGAACGTCGGCCTCGTCGATGATGTACGCCGGCGTGCCGAAGCGTTCGGCGATCTCGTCGAGGCCGATGCCGGCGATCTCGACGACGCCGTCATCACGGCGGCGCGCGGTGCGCGGCCACACGATCTGCTCGAGGGCGCCCGTGGGGGCGGCCGACCTGACGCTCACGTGGTCTCCTTGCTGCCTTCTCGCGAGGGGGACGGCGCTGCGCCGAGACGGCCCGGCAGCCCCCGCTGCGCGCGGATCGGACCCGCAGCGATCGCACGCCCGCCGCCGGCCACATCGAGGATCGACGCGTTCAGTACGGCACGGGCGCTGCGACGCAGGCAGCGTCCAGGGTTTCTCGCACGATGCTACGGGCCGCGCTCAGCGCGGGCACATCCGTCCGCGTGACGGGCGCAGCCTCGACGTGACGCAGCATCGCCACCGCCAGATCGTCGATCGCGAGCAACGCAGGACGGGTGCGGCCGGTGCGCGCCGCGTCGTGAAACGCCCGGGAGGTGAGGAGAACAGCCACCCGCAACGGTGCGGGGGTGACGTGGTCCCCACCGTCCGGCGAACGAGAGAGAGCGGCAGAACCGTCGACGGCGAGGTCGTCGCGGGCCGGGGTGTCGGCGCCGTCTGCGTAGGCCAGGGGCTCTACGTCGAAGGTGTCGGCGTCAAGGGCGCCGCTGTCGAGCAGTTCGGTCGCGGCCTCGAGCCGTATCATCGCGGCTGCCTGGGCACGGCGGGCACGAGCGACAAGGTTCGCGTCGCGGCGGCTCGACAGGTCGTCGAGGCGCTGCCCCAACGTCAGCGGTGGCGTCTTGGACGCACTGAGCAGCGACGCCCACACGAGCGCGTCGCGGCCGACATCCTGTGCGACGGCGTCCCAGGTGAGGCTCTGGCCGAAGGCGCGCAGCGGCGGGCGGGCGCGGCGGACGTCTGTGGCCGCGCCGGCGATGATGCCCGTCTCGGCCCCGCAGCGACCGAGCCACCCGTCCGACGACAGGTCGACCTCGATGTTTCCACCAGAGGGTCGAGCCACGGCCGACAGCCCCAGGTGCGCGGTGATGAGTGCGGCGATCCGCTGAGCCCTGCCCAAGTCATCTCGATGGGTGGCGGAGCGCTCGCGCGACGCCGCGACACGCGGCGCAGGGGTGACGACCCGCCCGTCGGCATCCACGGAAAAAACGACAGACACCCCGACGTCGCGATCCAGCGCTACCCAAGGATCTGCCGACATCACCGGGCCAGGGTATGCCACGCCAGCTTGATCGCAGGCTACGACAACGCCCCCTGCAGGACCCGTCCTCCTCGCTACGCTCGTCGTCCTCCCGAATTTTTCGAGCTTGACACAAGACGAACGGAGGCCCGATCCGGCGGCGCTTGGCGCGGATGGATCGGGCCTCCGTTCGTCTTGTGCCCCCTGCAGGATTCGAACCTGCGCTCCCGCCTCCGGAGGGCGGTGCTCTATCCCCTGAGCTAAGGGGGCATGCGCTCCATGAGCGCGAGACGACACCTTACCAGCAGTTCCCGGCGACGGCGGGCATCATCACGCGCGCGGGCGCGCCTGGTCAGCCCGGACGACCGACGCCGACTCGGCCCGCGACGCTCCGGCCAACGCGCGCGCGTCGAAGCGCTGCGTCGCGTCCGCGACCTCGCCGACGAGTTCCTCGAGCACGTCCTCGAGGAACACGACACCGCTCGTGCGCCCGTCGTCACCGACGACGCGCGCGAGGTGCGCGCCCGAGTTCTGCATCGTGACGAGCACGTCCTCGACCTCGTCCCCGGGACGCACCGTCGCGAGCAGCCGGATGCGGCGCGGCGGAACAGGCTCGGTGTACGCCTCGTCCTGCGCGTACAGCACGTCCTTGAGGTGGATGTAACCGCGCAGCTCCCCCGACGTCGTCATGACCGGGAAGCGCGAGAACCCGTGCTTGGCGACCATCGCGTCGACATCGGCGGGCGTCGCGCCCAGCGAAAGCGTGACGAGCGAGTCGAGCGGCACGGCCACGTCGCTCGCGACCTTGTCGGTGAACTCCAGCGCCTCACGCACGCGGCGCTCCTGCCCCGACTCGAGCAGACCCTCGCGGTGCGACTCCTCGACGATCATCTCGACCTCCTCGGTCGAGAACGTCGAGGCCGCCTCGTCCTGCGGTTCGATGCCCATGCGTCGCACGATGGCCTTGCTGACGTTCTCGAGCACCGTGACGAGCGGGCGGATCGCCTTCGTCACCCACAGCAGTGCGGGCGCGAGCAGCAACGCTGCCCGGTCGGGCCCGGCGATGGCGAGGTTCTTCGGCACCATCTCACCGAGCACGACGTGGAAGTACGCGACGATGAGCAGCGCGAGCAGCAGGCTGACGACGTGCGTCAGCCCATCCGGCATGCCCGTCGCCTCGAGGGGGCCGGCGATGAGGTGGTGCACCGCGTCCTCCGCGACGGCACCGAGCAGCACCGAGCAGACCGTGATGCCGAGCTGCGCGCAGGCGAGCAGCGAGGCGACGTTCTCGAGGGCCTCCAACGCCGCAGAGGCGCGCTTCGAGCCCTCCGCGGCCATCGGTTCGAGCTGCGAGCGCCGCGCTGCCATGACGGCGAACTCAGCGCCCACGAAGAACGCGTTGCCGAGCAGCAGCAGGAGCGAGATCCAGAGCATCATCGGGCCTCACCGGCCCGGGTTGCGCCGCCGATGACATCGTCCATCGACTGCCCCTCCACCGCCGGGGTGAACCGGACGCGGTTGACGCGCCGGCCCTCCATCGACACGACGCGCAGGCGCCATCCCGGCAGCATGAGTTCGTCCCCGACCTCGGGAATGCGGCCGACCTGTTGCATGACGTAACCACCCAGCGTCTCGTAGGCGCGATCGTCGGGCACGGGCGCGCCGATGCGGTCGACGACCTCGTCGGGGCGCCACAGCCCGGGCACCGTCCAGGACCCGTCGGGCAGGTGACGGCTCGCGTCGTGCAGCTTGTCGTGCTCGTCGCTGACCTCACCGACGATCTCCTCGATGACGTCCTCGAGCGACACCAGGCCCGAGGTTCCGGAGTACTCGTCGATGACGATGGCGAGCTGCAGCCCCGCGCCACGCAGGAGCACGAGCAGCGGTTCGAGCGTGATCGTCTCGGGCACGAACGTCGGCTTGACCATGAGAGCGGTGACGGGCACATCGCCGCGGCGTTCGACGGGCACGGCGATGGCCTTCTTGACGTGGACGACACCGTCGACGTCGTCCCAGTCCTCCCCCAGCACCGGGAAGCGCGAGTGTCCCGTCGACCTCGCGAGCCGGACGACGTCATCCGCCGTCGCGTCGCGATCGACGGCCTCGCAGCGCACGCGCGGGCTCATGACGTCGGACGCGGTGCGCTCACCGAAGTTGAGCGAGCGCGTCAGCAGGTCCGCGGTGCCCTCCTCGATCGTGCCGGCCTCGGCGCTGCGACGCACCATGGAGCTCAGCTCCTGCGGCGTGCGGGCGGCGGACAGTTCCTCCTGCGGTTCGATGCCCATGGAGCGCAGCAGCAGGTTCGCCGATCCGTTGAGCACGACGATGAGCGGCTTGAAGAGGGCGGCGAACACCTGCACGGGCCGCGCGACGATCTTGGCGACGCGAAGAGGCGCGGAGATACCAAGGAACTGCGGGACGAGTTCACCGAAGATCATCGAGAAGGCGGAGGCGAGAACCATCGCGAGGACGGTCGAGGTCGCCGAGGCCGCGCCGCCGGTGACGCCGATGGCTGCCAACGGGGTGCGCAGCAACGCACCGACGCTGGGTTCGACGATGAAGCCGAGGATCAGCGTCGTGAGGGTGATGCCGACCTGCGCGGCCGACAGCTGCGTCGACAGCCCGCGCAGCGAGGCGAGGACGGGGCGGGCGCGTTCGTCGCCGTCGTCGATGGCGCGCTGGACGGAGTGACGATCCAGCGCGACGAGAGAGAACTCGGTGGCGACGAACAGTGCCGTTCCGAGCGTGAGGGCGACTCCGAGGAGGATCAATATCCACTGCGTCATGACGCAGTGAAATTACCACGGGCGCAGCCGTTCACCGGGCTCGTTCCACCCCCCGGGCCGGCCTCGACCAGCGAGGCCCGCGCAGCCTCGCGCCGGGGTGGGCCACCTCACCACCGGCCGCCTCTCGCGGCGGCGGCTCGGGAGCGATAGGGTGGGAGCGTAGGCCGTGTACCACACGGCAGTGGAGTGGTTCACCTCGCTCCTGCCTGACACGGCCACGCGCCGCGTCATGACGGGGGCAACGGGACGCCTCCCGCACGTGTACGTGAATCGACGCGAATGAAAGAGGCGCATCTGCGTGTCATCCCAGTCCCCCAGCTCTGAGCACGACGACTTCGGCGCGAACGAGTGGCTCGTCGAGGAACTCTTCGAGCAGTACAGCAAGGACAAGAACTCCGTGGATGCCGCATGGCAGGAGTTCTTCGCGACCTACCAGCCGGGCTCGTCGAACTCCTCGGCGCCGGCCTCCACGTCCACGTCTGGCTCGGGCGCGAAGGCCGCTCCCCGAACCGAGAAGCCGATGGCCGCCGAGGCGCCGCGCGATCAACAGGAGGCGCCTGCACAGCAGGCCGCCGAGCCGACGCGCACCGCTGAGAGCGAGCCGCAGAAGCTCGACCCGAAGCAGGCCGAGGGCCACACACCGCTGCCTACGCCGCGCGACCAGGGCGACGGCGCCCTCGGTGACGTGCCGGAGGCGGACGACAAGGACACCCCGCTCAAGGGCATCGCCGCCAAGATCGTGCAGAACATGGAGGCCTCGATCGAGGTCCCGACCGCGACGTCAGTCCGCGCCGTCCCTGCGAAGGCGCTGATCGACAACCGCATCGTCATCAACTCGAACCTTGCCCGCGGCCGCGGCGGCAAGGTGAGCTTCACCCACATCATCGGCTACGCCATCATCAAGGCGCTGCGCGTCATGCCGGAGATGAACGCTTCCCTCTCGGTCGACGAGAAGGGCAAGCCCGTCCTGCACCAGCCGGGGCACATCAACTTCGGCCTCGCCATCGACCTGCAGAAGCCCGACGGTTCGCGCACGCTCGTCGTGCCGTCGATCAAGGGTGCCGAGGCGATGACGTTCGCGCAGTTCTGGGCCGCGTACGAAGAGATGGTCAAGAAGGCGCGCAACAACAAGCTGACGCTCGAGGACTACGCGGGCACGACGATTTCGCTGACCAACCCCGGCGGCATCGGCACGGTGCACTCGGTGCCGCGTCTGATGAAGGGCGCGGGCGCCATCATCGGTGTCGGCGCGCTCGACTACCCCGCCGAGTGGCAGGGCGCGAGCGAGGAGACGCTCAACCGCAACGCCGTCAGCAAGATCCTGACGATCACCTCGACCTACGACCACCGCATCATCCAAGGTGCGACGTCCGGGGAGTTCCTGCGTCAGATCCACCAGCTGCTGCTCGGTGAGAACAACTTCTACGACGAGATCTTCGAGTCGCTGCGCATCCCCTACGAGCCGGTGCGCTGGGTGCAGGACATCTCCGCCAACCACGACGACGACATCAACAAGGTCGCGCGCGTGCAGGAGCTCATCCACGCCTACCGCGTGCGCGGTCACCTCATGGCCGACACCGACCCGCTCGAGTACAAGCAGCGTCGTCACCCCGACCTCGACGTCACGAGCCACGGCCTGACGCTGTGGGATCTCGACCGCACGTTCGCCACGGGCGGTTTCGGCGGCGCCAACTTCCTCAAGCTGCGCAAGATCCTCGGCATCCTGCGTGACTCGTACTGCCGCACGGTCGGCGTCGAGTACATGCACATCCAGAACCCCGAGGAGCGGGCCTGGATGCAGAACAAGCTGGAGAAGACGTACTCGAAGCCGACGTCGGACGAGCAGGAGCGCATCCTGCGCAAGCTCAACCAGGCCGAGGCGTTCGAGACGTTCCTGCAGACGAAGTTCGTCGGCCAGAAGCGCTTCAGCCTCGAAGGCGGCGAGTCCGTCATCGCGATCCTCGACCGCATCCTGTCGGAGGCCGCGGACGCCGGTCTCGAAGAGGCCGCGATCGGCATGCCGCACCGTGGCCGTCTCAACGTGCTCGCCAACATCGCGGGCAAGTCGTACGGCCAGATCTTCCGCGAGTTCGAGGGCACCGCCGCTCCCAACTCGGTGCAGGGCTCCGGTGACGTCAAGTACCACCTCGGCACCGAGGGCGAGTTCGTCTCCGATGAGGGCAACCACACGAAGGTCTACCTCGCCGCCAACCCGAGCCACCTCGAGGCCGTCGACCCGGTGCTCGAGGGCATCGCCCGCGCCAAGCAGGACCGCATCAACCTCGCCGGCACGGCGTTCACGGTGCTGCCGATCCTGCTCCACGGCGACGCAGCGTTCGCGGGCCAGGGCATCGTCGCCGAGACGTTGAACCTGTCGCAGCTGCGCGGCTACCGAACCGGCGGCACGATCCACGTCGTCATCAACAACCAGGTCGGTTTCACGACCGCGCCGAGCTCGTCGCGTTCATCGACGTACTCGACGGACGTCGCGCGCATGGTGCAGGCGCCCATCTTCCACGTCAACGGTGACGACCCGGAGGCCTGCGTCCGCGTCGCGGAACTCGCGTTCGAGTACCGCCAGACGTTCAACAAGGACGTCGTCATCGACATGGTGTGCTACCGCCGCCGCGGTCACAACGAGGGCGACGACCCGTCGATGACGCAGCCGCTCATGTACAAGCTGATCGAGGCGAAGAAGTCCGTGCGTCGCCTGTACGCCGAGGCCCTCGTCGGCCGCGGCGACATGGACCAGGAGCGTGCCGACGAACTGCTCAAGGACTACCAGCAGCAGCTCGAGCGCGTCTTCGTCGAGACGAAGGAGGCGACGAAGAAGGCCGCTGCCGACAGCGCCGCGCAGAGCGCTTCGTCCGATTCCAGCCAGGGCACCGACGCCGAGGGCCACGGCGGCCTCGAGCGCCCGTCCGCTCAGCTCGAGGACGACGCGAAGAGCGCCTACTCTTCGAGCCGCTCCTCCGCGATTACCGAGGCCGCTCTCGAGCGCATCGGCGCGGTGTGGACGAACCCGCCGGAGGGCTTCACGCTGCACCCGAAGCTCAAGCAGCTGCTCGAGCGTCGCACGGCGATGGTCAAGGACGGCGGCATCGACTGGGCCATGGGCGAGCTCATCGCGTTCGGTTCGCTACTCATGGACGGCACGCCGGTGCGTCTGTCCGGTCAGGACACCCGACGCGGCACGTTCGTGCAGCGTCACGCCGTCCTCATCGACAAGGCGAACGGCAACGAGTGGACGCCGCTGCGTTACCTCACGGATGACCAGGCGTGGCTGTGGATCTACGACTCGCTGCTCAGCGAGTACGCCGCGATGGGCTTCGAGTATGGGTACTCGGTCGAGCGTCCCGACGCGCTCGTGCTGTGGGAGGCGCAGTTCGGTGACTTCGTCGACGGTGCGCAGACCATCATCGACGAATTCATCTCGAGCTCGGAGCAGAAGTGGGCGCAGCGCAGCTCCGTCGTGCTGCTGTTGCCGCACGGCTACGAGGGTCAGGGTCCGGACCACAGCTCGGCGCGCATCGAGCGCTTCCTGCAGCTGTTCGCCGAGGACAACATGACGATCGCTTACCCGTCGACGCCGGCGTCGTACTTCCACCTGCTGCGTCGCCAGGCGCACGCGCGACCGCGCAAGCCGCTCATCGTCTTCACGCCGAAGCAGCTGCTGCGCGTGAAGGCCGCGACGAGCTCGCCGGCCGACTTCACCTCGGGCCAGTTCGAGCCGGTGCTGAAGGACCAAAAGCAGCTCGACGGTTCGAAGGTCGAGCGCGTGCTGCTCGCCTCGAGCCGCGTGGTCTACGACCTCGAGGCGGAGCGTGAGAAGCGCGGTGACGACACGACCGCCATCGTGCGTGTCGAGCAGCTCGCGCCGATCCCGGCCAAGGAGATCGCCGAGGCGGTCTCGGCGTACCCGAACGCCGAGATCGTGTGGGTGCAGGACGAGCCGAAGAACCAGGGCGCCTGGCCGTTCATGTACTTCAACCTGCCCGACCTGCTCGAGAGCCACGGCGAGACGCGACGTCTGCGCGTCGTGTCGCGTCCGGCGTCCGCGTCGCCCGCGACCGGCAACAGCAAGCGTCACGCCGCGCAGAACGCGGAGCTCATGGAGCAGGCGTTCGCGCGCTGAGGTTCGCGTGAGCAGCCGCTGATGGTGCGTTCCTGATGAAGCGGTGCCCTCCCCCACGCGGGGTGGGCACCGCTTCGTCGTGGGCGCGCGACGCCTGCGGGGTGGGCACCGAGCTGACGGACGATAAGCTGGGCGCGTGTATTTCACGGATCGGGGTATCGAGGAGCTTGCGGCGCGCCGCGGCGAAGAAGACGTGACGTTGGAGTGGCTCGCGGAGCAGCTGCGTCATTTCGTCGACCTCAACCCGGAGTTCGAGATCCCCGTCGAGCGCCTCGCCACATGGTTGGCACGCCTCGACGACGACGATGAAGAGTGAGTGAAGGCGGTCGTAGCGTGTCCTACCCCACCGAAGGCAGCGAGCCCGAGTTCCGGCCGAGCGCCGATTTCCACGTCGCCGAGGGTGAGCGCCGTGTCGGCCTCGTCTTCGTCGGCGACAGCTTCGTCAACGGCTACGGCGACCCGAAGGCCCTGGGGTGGGTCTCGCGGGTCGTCGCGCGTACGCCGCACGAGGGCGTCAGGCTGACGACGTACAACCTCGGCGTGCGCGGCGACAGTTCCTCGGACGTCCTCGCGCGCTGGCGGGGTGAGGCGGCGCTGCGGTGGAAGAACTGCAACGAGCGCCGACTCGTCATCGGCTTCGGCACGAACGACGCCGCGCAGAGTCTGACGACAGCACGTTCGCGCCTCAACCTCGCGAACATCCTCGACGATGCGTCGACGAACGGCATCGCGACGTTCGTCGTCGGCCCGCCGCCCACGAGCGACCCGGAGATGAACGCGAAGCTCGAGGTGCTCGTCGACGCGCACGCGGACGTTTGCGCGCGTCGTGGCGTGACGTATGTCGACTGCTTCCGCCCGCTGCTCGGGCACGATCAGTGGCAGTCGGATCTTGCCGCCAGCGACGGCTACCACCCCGGCCAGGCGGGCTACGGCCTCATGGCGTGGCTCGTGCTGCACGCCGGTTGGCAGGACTGGCTCTCCGTCTGACGGCCCTCGTCGCGCCCTCGAGCGCCTCACGTCGTCGACGTGGGGCGTTCGTCGTCCCGACAACCACGTTCTGACCACCCTCTGCGCAGGCAACCGATCGCACCGCAGACGCAGACCCTTCGGCCCCCAACCGCTACCTGCGCAGGCAACCTTGCGGGCAGCGGACGTGGACGCGCCGGTGCCGTCTCGGGCCGGGACGGCACCGCCCGCAGGCTCGCCGCACACAGACGGACCCTTCGGGGCCGGCCGGAAGGCGAGACAAGGGAATGTCAGTACGCGCCGTCGCGTGCGAGGACGGCGCGTAGGGTCTTGAACATGATGACGAGGTCGCCGGACAGGGACCAGTTCTCGACGTAGTAGAGGTCCTTGCGCACGGATTCTTCCCAGGAGAGGTTCGAGCGTCCGCCGACCTGCCAGGGTCCAGTGATGCCTGGTTTGACGTTGAGGCGGCGGTGGACGTGGTGGTCATAGGCTTCGACCTCGCGGGGCAGTGGGGGGCGTGGTCCGACGAGTGACATGCCGCCGGCGATGACGTCGAACAGTTGCGGCAGTTCGTCGAGGCTGTAGCGGCGGATGAAAGCGCCGACGCGGGTGATGCGGGGGTCGTCTTTCATCTTGAACAATAGGCCGGAGCCTTCGTTCTGTCGTTCGAGTCCGGCGAGGCGCGCTTCGGCGTCGACGGCCATCGAGCGGAACTTGGTCATCTTGAACAGCGTTCCGTTGACGCCTACTCGGGTCTGGCGGAAGAAGATGGGCCCGGGGCTGTCGAGGCGGACGGCGATGGCGATGGCGAGCAGGATCGGGGCGACGAGGACGACCATCCCGGTGGCGATGACGAGGTCGAAGGCCCGTTTGAGGGAGTACTTGACGCCGCTGTAGCGGGGCATCTCGACGCTCATGAGCGGCAACCCTTCGATGGGGTGCCAGTGGATGCGGGGGCCTGCGACGTCCGTCATGCGGCTGGCGAGGGCGAGGCGGATGGCGGTGTCCTCGAGCTGCCAGCCGAGTTCGCGCAGCTGCTTGCGGTTGATGCGGTCATGGCCGGCGACGATGATCGTGCTGGCCTCGTAGCGGTGCACGGCGTCGACGACGTCGGCGATCGCGCCGGCCTGGGGCACGACCACTCCGTTGGCGAGCTCGAACGTCGGAGCATCGGTCGTGTCCGTCGCAACGGCGCGCACGACGAGGCCCGCAGCCGGGTTGCGGGCTATGCCTTCGGCGACGTAGCGCACCTCATGCGGTGAGCCGACGACGACGACGCCGTCGACGAGCATCGCGCGGCGGCGTCGCGCGAGCACCCAGCGGCGGACCAGGAGACGTTCGATGAGAAGCAGGACGAGCCCGAGTGGAAGGGCGACGGCCAGGAAGCCGCGCGCTACCTGCCAGCGCAGCAAGACGAGGACGATCGCGAGCGCGCCGAACGTGAAGAATGTGGCGCGCACGACACGACGATATTCGTCGGTGCCGATCGCGATGATCTCCATGTTGTGCGCCTGATTGAGAAGCAGCGAGGCCTGCCATCCGAGGATGAGGGCGGGCACGACGACGAGGTAGAGGTTGCCCTGCGAGCGGACGGTGTCGAGCGACGCCTCCGCCATTGCGAAGCGCGCGAAGAACCCGGCAGCCACGGCGAGTGTGATGACGCCCAGGTCGAGGACGAACAGCAGCAGGAACAGGTTGCGCCGCCAGTCGCCACGCATCCTGGCGAGCAGGTCGCGCCTACCTCTCGCCCCGTCAGTCATGCTCGCCGGCGCCTTTCCCCACAAAACCCTGTTTCCCCTTCGTCGGACGCGTCCGAATTCCCCTCGTTCCCGTTCGGCTGCGTCCCCCGCACCGCGGTCGTCTCGAGCCTGCTCCTCAGGAGCGCGCGCGCTCTGCAGCGCGCTCCTGCTGAACGACGCCGGACGCGGCGAGTCGTGCACGCCAGTCACCGATGCTCGGCCCGCGCGGTGAGCGTGCGAGCACGCTGTAGGCGGGCCTCGGCGCGGGCCGCTGGAACGCCTCCGACGTCGTCGGGCGCACGCGCTCAGGATCCAGGCCTGCGAGGATGAATGCCTCACGTGCGAGATCGAACCATGACCCGCTGCCCGAACTCGTCCCATGGTAGAACCCGCCCGAGCATTCCTGCTCGATCAGCCCGACGATGGTGTCCGCCAGGTCGCCCGCCCACGTCGGCTGTCCGACCTGGTCGGTCACGACGTCGAGGGTGTCACGGTTCTGGGCGAGCTTCAGCATCGTCGCGACGAAGTTGCTTCCGTGCGCTCCGTAGAGCCATGCCGTGCGCACGATGAGCGCGTCGGGGTGCGTGGCACGCACGGCCCATTCTCCGGCCGCCTTGGTGCGTCCGTAGGCCGACTGCGGGGCTTGCGGGTGCTCGACATCGTACGGTTCCTCGGCGCGGCCGTCGAAGACGTAGTCGGTCGAGACGTGGACGAGCTGGGCATCCGCGGCCCGCGCGGTTCGAGCGACGTTGAACGCACCCGTCCCATTGAGTGCGAACGCCGCGGCCTCGTCGCTCTCAGCGGCATCGACGGCCGTGTACGCAGCGCAGTTGACGACGACGTCCGGCGCGTGATCGCCGACGACGCGCTGCACCGTCTCCAGCTCGGTGACGTCGCATCCGGCGGAGCCGAGCGAGACGACGCTCTCACCGCGGCTGCGCAGCAGCGCGTCGAGATCCTGACCGAGCATGCCCGTGCCTCCGAGGACGAGCCAGCGACGCGCCATCGTCATGCCCCTTGACCGGTGGCGGTGTCAGCAGGCGCCGCGACGACCTGCTGGCTTGCGTACTTGGCCTCGGTGGCGTCCTTGAACGGACGCCACCACGACTCGTTCTCTCGGTACCAGGCGATCGTGGCGGCGAGGCCGTCGTCGAAGGAGGTGTAGCGCGGACTCCAGCCGAGTTCCTGGCGCAGCTTCGTCGAGTCGATCGCGTAGCGGCGGTCGTGGCCGGGCCGATCGGTGACGTGGTCGAAGTCGTCGGCGTCACGCCCCATCCCGGTGAGGATGGCCTGCACGACGGTCTTGTTGTCGAGCTCGCCGTCGGCGCCGATGAGGTAGGTCTCCCCGATGCGACCGCGCTCGATGATGGCCCAGACTGCCGAGTTGTGGTCGTCGACGTGGATCCAGTCGCGCACGTTGAGCCCGTCACCGTAGAGCTTGGGGCGCACGCCGTCGATGAGGTTCGTGATCTGGCGCGGGATGAACTTCTCGATGTGCTGGCGCGGACCGTAGTTGTTCGAGCAGTTCGAGATCGTCGCCCTGACGCCGAAGCTGCGCACCCAGGCACGCACGAGCATGTCGCTGCCGGCCTTGGTTGAGCTGTACGGGCTCGACGGGTTGTACGCCGTCGCCTCGGTGAAACGCTCCGGGTCATCGAGCTCGAGGTCGCCGTACACCTCGTCGGTGGAGATGTGGTGGTACCGGACGTCGTGCTTGCGCGCCGCCTCGAGCAGCGTGTAGGTGCCGACGATGTTGGTCTGGACGAACGGCCACGGCTCGGCGAGGGAGTTGTCGTTGTGCGACTCGGCTGCGAAGTGGACGACGAGGTCGGACGCTGCGACGAGACGGTCGACGAGCGCGGCGTCGGCGATGTCGCCGCGCACCAGCTCGACGTGCTCCCCCAGCCCGTCGAGAGATCTCTCGTTGCCGGCATACGTCATGGCGTCGAGAACGACGATGCGCGCCTCTGGGCGCTCCTTCACCGTCAGGTGGACGAAGTTGCCGCCGATGAAGCCGGCTCCGCCGGTGACCAGGATCTGCACCCTGCCAGCATAAGGTAGGCCTATGAAGGGAATCATTCTCGCGGGGGGATCGGGAACGCGACTTCACCCGATCACACGGGGCATCAGCAAGCAGCTCATGCCGGTGTACGACAAGCCGATGATCTACTACCCGGTCTCGACGCTCATGATGGCCGGAGTCCGCGAGATCCTCATCATCACGACGCCGCACGACAGCGAGCAGTTCCAGCGGCTGCTGGGCGACGGCTCCGACTGGGGTGTCGAGATCAGCTACGCCGTGCAGCCCTCGCCCGACGGCCTCGCGCAGGCGTTCATCATCGGCGAGGAGTTCATCGGCGACGACTCGGTCGCCCTCGTCCTCGGCGACAACATCTTCCACGGCGCCGGCATGGGGACGGCGCTGCAGGGCCACGGTGAGCTCACCGGTGGCCACGTCTTCGCTCATCACGTGACGAACCCGAGCGCCTACGGCGTCGTCGAGTTCGACGCGGACGGCAACGTCGTCTCGATCGAGGAGAAGCCGGAGCAGCCGAAGTCGCGTTACGCCGTGCCCGGCCTGTACTTCTACGACAACGACGTCGTCGACATCGCGAAGAACCTCGAGCCCTCCCCGCGTGGCGAGCTGGAGATCACGGGCGTCAACGACGAGTACCTGCGCCGCGGCAACCTCACGGTGACGGTGCTGCCGCGCGGCACCGCGTGGTTCGACACGGGCACCTTCAAGGGCCTCATGGACGCCTCGCAGTTCGTCCACGTCATCGAGGAGCAGCAGGATCTGAAGGTCGGCTGCGTCGAGGAGATCGCGTGGCGTCAGGGCTGGATCGACGACGCGCAGTTCTCCGCCCTCGCCGACTCCCTCGTCAAGTCCGGTTACGGCGCCTACATGCACCGCGTCCTCGCCGAAGGCCGCATCACCCCCGCCCGAAAGGCCCTGTGATGGACATCCAGCCGCTGAAGATCGACGGGGCCTACGTCGTCACGCCCCGCCAGTTCCCCGACGGGCGCGGCGTGTTCATGGAGGGCTTCCGCGGGGACAAGCTCGCCGAGCACCTCGGCCACCGCATGGACGTCGTCCAGTCGAACATCTCGGTCAGCAGCCGCGGCACGGTACGCGGCATCCACTTCGCCGACGTGCCGCCGAGCCAGGCGAAGTACATCACCGTCCTGTCGGGCTCGATCATCGACTTCATCGTCGACATCCGCGTCGGGTCGCCGACGTTCGGGCAGTGGGAATCGGTCGTGCTCGACACGAGCGAACGCAAGGCGGTCTACCTCGCCGAGGGGCTCGGCCACGCGTTCTGCGCCCTCGAGGAGGATTCGACGGCGATGTACCTGTGCAGCGCGCCCTACACCCCCGAGCGCGAGCACGGCATCAACCCCCTCGACACGACGGTGGGGCTGACGCTGCCCGACGACATCGAACCGTTGCTGTCCCCTAAGGACGAGGCCGCGCCGTCGCTGGCGCAGGCCGAGGCGTCGGGTCTGCTGCCGCGATACGACGACTGCGTGCGCTTCTACGACTCGTTGCGCTCGGCCTGATCGCAGCGGCCCGCGTCCTGCATGATCACGCGTGACGCACGTCTCACACGGCCGCTCCAAGGTCGCTGCACGGGCACGGTGTCGCGCGCATGAGGCGGGCCGTAGGTCACGATCCCGCATACTTATGTTGTGTCGCTCGCCTGGGGCGAGGCGCGGTGGCATGCTGTGGCCATCGTCTCCGACGGCTCGCGCCGTCCCCATGCCGAAAGGCCCGCCCATGCGTCGTACCACCGCCCCCGCCCTCGCCGGCCTGAGTGCCACCGCCCTGTTGCTGTCGGGTTGTGGCTCCGACTCCCTCGACGACTCCAAGAGCTCTGCCTCCTCGGGCGCTGCGGGCGCGTCGAGCAAGGCCGCCGAGGTGACGAAGGACGACTCGCTCGCCAAGCTCGTCCCCGCCGCCATCGCCAAGGAAGGCACCCTGACGATCGGTTCGGACGCGTCATACGCCCCGAACGAGTTCACGGCTGCCGACGGTAAGACGATCCAGGGCATGGACATCGACCTGCTCAACGCCGTCGCCGCGAAGCTCGGTCTCAAGATCACCTTCCAGAACGGCGACTTCGGCACCCTCATCGGCGGCGTCAACGCCGGCAAGTACCCGGCGGCGATCAGCTCGTTCACCATCAACGCCGAGCGCCTCAAGACCGCGAACATGGTGCAGTACTACAGCGCGGGCACCGCCTGGGTCACCGCCAAGGGCAACCCGAAGAAGCTCGACCCCGATAACGCGTGCGGCCTGACGATCGGCGTCCAGAAGGACACCGTGCAGCAGACCGACGACCTGCCCGAACGCAACAAGAAGTGCACCGCCGCGGGCAAGAAGCCGATCACGATCGTCAGCGAGGTCGCCCAGTCGAAGGTGACCGCCGACCTCATCGCCGGCAAGGTCGACGGCTTCGCGGCCGACTCCCCCGTCGCCAACTGGGCCGTCGCGAAGAACGACGCGAAGCTCGAGAAGGTCGGCTCGAAGTACGCCTCGGCCCCGTACGGCATCGTCGTCAAGAAGGACAACACGGCGTTCGCCGAGGCCATCTCGAAGGCCCTTGAGGCCCTCGACAAGGACGGCACCTACAAGAAGATCCTCGACGCCTGGAGCAACGGTGACGGCGCCGTCACCTCGTTCCCGGTCAACCCCAAGCCCTGATCGCGACCGACATGACCGACACCACCACCACCGAACGGCCGGGCGTCATCGACGCCCGGCCGGTCCGGCATCCCGGCCGATGGGTCGCCCTCGCCGTCATCGCCGTCCTCGTCGCGATGATGATCAGCTCCGTCGTCACCAACAAGGCCTGGGACTGGCCGTTCGTGCTCAAGGTGATGAACTACTCGCCCGTGCTCGACGGACTGCTCAAGGGCACGATCATCGTGACGATCGTGTCGATGATCCTGGGCGTCGTGCTCGGCGTCATCCTCGCGATCATGCGCCTGTCGGACAACCCCGTGCTGCGCGGCGTGGCGTTCGTCTACATCTGGTTCTTCCGGGCCGTGCCGCGCTACGTCCTCATGACGATCCTCGGTCTCGGCGTCCTGACCCTCTACCCGACCCTCGATCTGGGCGTGCCGTTCGGCAAGGACCTCGGGCTGACGTTCTACACCCTCGACGTCAAGACGATCAGCTCCGGCATCACCGTCGGCATCATCGGCCTCGGACTGTCCGAAGCCGCCTACATGGCGGAGATCGCGCGCGCCGGCATCCTGTCCGTCGACAACGGTCAGCGTGAGGCCGCTCAGGCCCTCGGCATGAGCAACGGCAAGGCCATGCGCCGCATCATCCTGCCGCAGGCGATGCGCGTCATCGTGCCGCCGACCGGCAACGAGGCCATCTCGATGGTCAAGGACACGTCGCTGCTGACGGCCGTGCCCGTCACCGCCGAACTGTTCAACCAGGCGCAGAACGTCGCCAACAACACGTACAAGGTGATGCCGAGCTACGTCGGCGCCCTCATGTGGTACCTCATCCTCTGCACGCTGCTCATGCTGCTGCAGAGCTGGCTGGAGCGACGCTTCGCGCGCGGCTTCGGGGCGCAGGGCACCACGACCGGCGGGTTCCGCTCACGTCTGTCCTCGATCGGAAGTGACCACTGATGAGCACCGCCGCCGACGGGGCGAACGACGCCCAGCCGCGACCGTCCGCCACGGCCCCCGTGGCCGCACGCTCCGATGAGCCACTCGTGCGCGCCGTCAACGTCATGAAGTCGTTCGGCAAGCACGAGGTGCTCAAGGGCATCGACCTCGACGTCCACCCCGGCGAGGTCGTCGTGCTGCTCGGCCCGTCGGGCTCGGGCAAGACGACGTTCCTGCGCTGCATCAACCAGCTCGAGACGATCGACGGCGGGCGCATCTGGGTCGACGGCGACCTCATGGGTTACGCCGACAAGGGCGGGCAGCTGCACCGCCTCACGGACAGGAAGATCGCCGCGCAGCGCCGTGAGATCGGCATGGTCTTCCAGCGCTTCAACCTCTTCCCACACATGACGGCCCTCGAGAACGTCATGGAGGCGCCCGTCCAGGTCAAGGGCGTGGGCAAGGCCGAGGCGAAGGCGGAAGCCGAGCGGCTGCTCGAACGGGTTGGGCTCGGCGACAAGACGAAGCACTACCCCAGCCAGCTCTCGGGCGGCCAGCAGCAGCGCGTCGCCATCGCCCGCGCCCTCGCGATGCAGCCGAAGCTCATGCTGTTCGACGAGCCGACGTCCGCCCTCGACCCCGAACTGGTCGGCGAGGTGCTCGCCGTCATGAAGGAACTGGCCAAGGACGGGATGACGATGGTCGTCGTCACGCACGAGATGAGTTTCGCGCGGGACGTCGCGGACCGTGTCGTGTTCATGGACGCCGGCGTCGTCGTCGAGACCGGCGCGCCGCGCGACGTCATCAACAACCCGCAGCACGAGCGCACCAGGAGCTTCCTGTCGCGCATTCGCAGCGAGCACGAGGCGATCGCCGCCCTCGTTGACGACGAACTGCTCTGACGCTCTGACGCTCGCCCAGCTGCACCCCACTACCCTGGTGGGATGCAGCTGGGCTTCGTCGTCGTCAGGGGTCGGTCGATGGAACCGACCTACGTCGACGGTGACGTCGTCCTCGTCGCCTGGGGTGCGTCGCCCCGGGTCGGGCGCTGCCACGTCGTCCGCCTCCCTGACGGCGACGACGGCCCCCGCCCGCTCGCGATCAAACGGGTGACGAGGCGCGAACGCCTCGCCGGCGGCGCGTCGGGCTGGTGGGTGGAGCGTGACAACCCCCGTGAGGGGGTCGACTCATGGCTCGTCGGGGCCCTGGGGGACGAGGCGATGCGGGGGCGGGTCGTCAGCCCCAACTCCCCAGTGATGATGCAGATTCTGCGACATTGTCGCACCTGCGTCAGCACCTTTCGCCGGGGCCGTTTCGCGCGATAGGTTGAGAGCAGTGCTGCCGTTCGGCAGCTGATCACGAGCAGCAAGGAGTCCCTCATGCTGAAGCGTTTCTTCACCCCCACCGTCGAGGTCTCGGCTCACTGCGACCTGCCCTGCGGCGTCTACGACCCTGCCCAGGCCCGCATCGAGGCCGAGTCGGTCAAGGCCATCATCGCCAAGGTCGCCGACAAGCCCGGCGACGAAGACTTCAAGATGCGCGCCACGATCATCAAGGAGCAGCGCAGCCAGCTCGTCAAGGAGCACCTGTGGGTGCTGTGGACGGACTACTTCAAGCCCCCGCACTTCGAGAAGTACCCGCAGCTTCACACCCTCGTCAACGAGGCGACGAAGCTCGCCGGTGCCAGCGGCACCAAGGGCGAGTGGGACATCGCCAAGGCTGACGAGTTGCTCGGCAAGATCGACGAGATCGCTCGTATCTTCGCGGAGACGAAGCAGGCCTGAGCCTCCCTCCCGCAGCGAGAACGGCCCGGCATCCCCCTTGGATGCCGGGCCGTTCTCGCTGCCTCACCTGCGATTCTCGTTCACCTTCGCGAATCCCGTCCCCTCCTGCGATTTCCGTCCACATCGGCGATTCTCGTCCACCTTCATGACGTCAGGTGCGTCAGTGCACGAGGCGGAGGATGACGTCGAGCAACGCCACCCCGTTGACGGTGTACACGCCGGCCCAGATGAGGCTGCCGACGGCGACGGCGGGCAGGTAGCGCACGAGCGGCATCCGGCCGGCCCCGGCCATGAGGTTGACGGCCGTCTGCACGCCGACCGTCAGGAACGACAGCGGGACGGCGAGCAGGCCGAAGCGGTGCACCATGCCCTCGGCGCGCTTGACGGAGCGCGCGTCGAGGTGGTGGGCGTATTTCGGATGCCGACGCCAGCCGCCGATCGCGCCGCGGCCGATCCAGTATGTCGCGTTGGCTCGCGCCATGACGATGCAGAACAGGGTGCCGAACGCGAGCGCCACGGGCATCTCACGGATCGATTCCATGCGTTCAGACGGCCTCGGTCCGAGCGTTCGCACCCGCGGGGTAGCAGGCGTTCAGCGCGTCGAAGACGGCGGCGTTGAGCGCGAAGGCGCGACCGGCGGCGTCGAGGGCCTTGTCCTGCTCCTGCGGAGTGAGGGCCAACTCGTCGAGGCGGGCGCGGTAGGCGTCCTTGTACGTCTTCGGCTTGGCGATGTCGAAGCGGTAGAAGGTGAGGACGTCGTCCGGCGCGTCGTAGTGGCGGCGCATGAGCGTCGCGATGATCTGCCCGCCGGACAGATCCCCGAGGTAGCGCGTGTAGTGGTGGCCGATGAGCGTGGCCGGCGAGTCGGCGCAGGCGACGAGGTCGTCGACGTAGCGCTGCGTGGCGGGCAGGATCGGCGTGGCGTCCGCATAGCCGAGGCGTTCCAGCGCGGCGAGGTCGTGACGCAGCGATGCGGCGCGCTCGAGTGCCGGGTCCAGCAGCGGCGCGAGGCGCGGGTCGTCGCGGTGCGTCGCGCACGCCGACTCGAGGTGCTCGTACACCGGCAGCAGCTGACGCTGCAGCCCCTGGTGCGCGCCGACGCTGCTCTCGCCGCCCATGAGGCGGGTCATGAAGCCGCGGTTCTCGGCGTGCTCGTGCGCGGCACGGGTGTGGTCGCGCAGCGCGGCCGACAGGGGCGGGGTGAGGGTCGTCGTCATGGATCCGAGCCTTTCTGATGAGGTAAGGCTCACCTTAATAAGCCTTAACCCACCTCGGATCAGTCGAACGGTTGATCCGAGACTCCACCTCCCCACCACCCCAGGCCGACGAGGGCGAGCCGCCTCTCGCTGCGCGGATGCGCGCAGGGGGCACGAGCGCGATGTGACAGAATGAGGAGGTTGGCCCCCGACGTACCGGGGGGAAGACCCCGAACCAGGGAGCAAGACCATGAGCAAGCGCGCACGCAAGCGTCGCAGCCGCAAGGGCAAGGGCGCGAACCACGGCAAGAAGCCCAACGCCTGAGCATCTGCCGCAGACGCGAACGGAGGCCGACCACCCTCACGGGATGGTCGGCCTTCGTCATGCTCGGTTCGGCGTCAGGCCTCGTAGCGCACCTCGGTGCGCTCGTAGGTGATGCGCGTGAGGATCGAGGAGCGCAGTTGCTCCGGCGCCTGCTCACAGGCGCACGCGCGCTTGATGAGCTTCTTGAGCAACATGTCGCGCTCGTACTCCGTCAAACACGGGGGGCAGTCGAGCAGGTGAGCCTTGATCTCCTCGTACTGCTCAGCCGTCAGCTCACCGTCGATGTAGGCGTAGAGACGCTCGACGTACTCGGGGCACTTGTCGCTCATTTCTTCGCCCCCTTCGCGGTGTCCGCCTCACCCTTGAGGAAGCCGCGCTCACGCGCGTAGTCCTCGAGTTGTTCACGCAGCAGCTTGCGTCCGCGGTGCAGGCGCGACATCACGGTGCCGATCGGCGTGTCCATGATCTTGGCGATCTCCTTGTAGGGGAAACCCTCGACATCGGCGTAGTACACCGCGAGACGGAAGTCCTCCGGCAAGGCCTGCAGCGCCCTCTTGATGTCGCTGTCGGGCAGGTGATCGAGCGCTTCGTTCTCGGCCGACTTCAACCCCGTCGACGAGTGCGCCTCGGCCCGCGCGAGCTGGTAGTCCTCCACCTCGGCGGCGTCGGACTCGAGCGGCTGACGCTGCTTCTTGCGGTAAGAGTTGATGTACGTGTTCGTCTGGATGCGGTACAGCCACGCCTTGAGGTTCGTGCCCGGCTTGTACTGATGGAAGGCGGCGAACGCCTTCGCGAACGTTTCCTGCACAAGATCCTCGGCGTCGCTCGGGTTGCGCGTCGTGCGCAGGGCGGCGCTGTAGAGCTGATCGAGGTACGGCATCGCGTCACGCTCGAAGCGCGCGGCCCGCTCGGCCGGGGTCTCGGTGCTCGGGTCGAAATCCTTGGAATCGGTGACGCTGCGTGGCGCCGCGCCGCCGTCTGGCTGCGGCGCGCCGAGGGCGTCGACCGTCGTGTTGTCTGTCATCGCGCTCAACCCTAGCGCGGGGTGCGGCGCGACACGAGACGCGCGCGTGCCCGCGCCACCGAAACCGGTGGTGAGGCTCAGCGCGGACGGTTCGACCGGAACCACGGGTGCTACCAGCATCGTGCTCACTTTCGACGTTCGAATGGCTCTCGCAGGCTTTCTGTTTCGCCGTCGTCAACACGATGAGTGGGCTGCGCTATTCCCTGCCCCGCTCTCGATGGGAGTCAGGACGCGGCGGCCAGCCACCGGCGCACGGCGTCGACGACGTCCTGCGGCTGCTTGCTGAATCCGTGCGGGCCCGCGACGGCGGCGACGTCGGCGCCGGGCAGCGCGGCGCGGATCGCGTCGGGGCCGCCGAAGGTGTCCGTGGCGCCTTGCACGACGAGCAGGCGAACGACCGCATCGAGCACGGCTTGCGCCTCGTCCGTGCGCCATTTCGACGGGTCGTCCGCCTTGCCCGGCGGCGTGAGCGGAAAAGCCAGCGCGACGACGGCGTCAGCGCCCGTCTCGACGGCGGTGCGGCACGCGACGCGGGCACCGGCGGAGCGACCACCCTGCACGAAGCGGCCCGTGATCTCGCCCGCCTCGCGCAAGTGACTCACGACGGCGCGCCAACCCTCGTCGAGGGTCTTCGGGGGCGTGGCGATCTTGCGGCCGGCGAGCACCCAGGGCTGGTCGACGAGGACGACACGCCACCCGTCATCGGCGAGGTCGAGCAAGCCCCACAGGTCGGGCGTGTTCGTGCCCTTGCCGGCGCCGTGTCCGAGGACGAGTGTTCCGATCGCTTCGGTGGCTCCTGGTTCGGCGATCGCCGGCGCAACGCTCGTCGTCTCGCGGCGCGGCGGCTCGACGTCCGCCGATTCGGCGGCTGCATGGGCGTCGACGGGGTCAGCCGGATCGATGACATAGGCACGCGCCGGCCCGGCGTCCGTCTCGATGTCAAGGACGCGGTGCGCTCGTTGCGGCGCGACAGACCGGGAGGGACGATGTTCGGCGGTCACTTCTCGGCCCCGATGATCGCGCCGGTCGCGGGGTCGACGACGCCCACGAGGTCGGATTCGGGCGCGGGCTCGACGAGGCCGAGGCCGTTCGTCCGGTTCGAACTCACCGCGCGCGAGACGGGGTAGGCCTCGAAGGGGCTCGAGTCGCCGGGCGTGAGGAACGTCGCGACGTCGGCGTCGTCGGTCAGCGTCGGGTCGAGCCAGTCGGCCCATTGCTCGCGTTCGAGCGCGAGGGGCTGGCGATCGTGGATGCGGTCGAGGCCCTCTCCCGCGCTCGTCGTGATGATGGCGAACGTCGTCAGCCACGCGGCCGGGTCGCCGTCGGGCAGCGAACGGTCGCGCCAGAACTCGTAGAGGCCCGCGAATGCGACGTCCGTGCCGTCGACGCGGCGCATGTAGAACGGCTGCTTGCGCGGTTTGCCCTTGGCGTCGAGCGCCGTCGGTGACTGCTGCCACTCGTACCAACCCGACGCGGGCACGAGGCAGCGACGGGCGCGGGCGGCCTTCGCGAACGACGGTTTCTCGAGCAACGTCTCAGCGCGCGCGTTGATCATGCGCACGCCACCCTTGGTGTCCTTCGACCACGACGGCACGAGCCCCCACGTGAGGTGACGCAGCTGACGCTTCGCCTCGCCGCGCGAGCCGTCGTCGAGCCGCTCGGGACGGGTCAGGACGACGGGCGCCTGCTTCGTCGGCGCCATGTTGTAGTCGGGCTCACCGACGGGCGGGTCCTGCGGCGCCGCGAGCAGCGAGCGCGTCTGCTCGCCCGTCGCGTCGACGTCGACCTCGAACTCCTCGACCAGCTCACCCGTGCTCGCACTGGCTGCGTATCTGCCGCACATACGAGAAAGCCTAGGCCGCTGGGGCGTGCCCCCGTCTCGTCAGCGTCGTCGGCGATCCGCGGCGGCGGCGCGGGTACTCCCCTGGGGCCATGACGCGGCCTGCGCGATGTCGTCCTCACCGAGCCCGTGCTTGAACGCGCTGGGGTGCAGCTTCACGCGGCGTAGTTATTCAGCGCCCGGCGAATCGCCTCTGAACGGGAGAGGTGCTCGCGTTCGACGACACGATAGAGCGCAGCGAGCTCGTCGGACGTCAGCCTGACCGCGACGACCTGCATCGGCTCGGCTCCCCGTCCGGGCCGACCGCGTCCTCGACGCTTCAACGGCTCGACGGCGTAGCCGGCTTCAGCCTCGACAACCCATGACTCGATCATCGCATCGGTGACCTGATCCTCATGCATGCGTTTCTCGTAAACGAGATCTTCGGTTCGCCTGCAGGGTGGAGGGACCGGCCGCTGGCCAGGATCGCGCGGTCTGTTGCCCTCGGTGCTCGCATGTTGTCGGTGGCGCCGACTAACGTGGGAGGCCAAGGCGTCGACGATCGACGCCGACCTTCACAGGAGGAGGAACCATGATCCGTCGCATCGCGCGTACCGCGCTCGCCAGCTACTTCCTCAGCGAGGCGGCCAAGGCGTTCACCAACACGAAGTCGCAGGCCGCCGAGGCCGCGCCGTTCGTCGAGTTCGTCAGCCGCGAGAGCGGCAGCAAGGTGCCGAACGACCCCGAGATGATCGTCAAGGGCCAGGGCGCGCTCATGGGTGCCGCCGGCACCGCCCTCGCGCTCGGCAAGTTCCCGCGCCTGTCCGCGGCTCTGCTCGCCCCGACGGTCGGCGCGAACGCCTACATGCACGAGGCGTTCTGGGCCGAGAAGGACCCGGAGGTGAAGGCACGCAAGCAGTCCAACTTCTTCCGCACTGCTGCCATCGTCGGTGGCGTGCTGCTCGCCGCCGCCGACACCGCGGGCAAGCCGGGCCTCGCCTGGCGTACCTCGCACGGCGTCGACGTCACGCGCCGTGAGGCCAAGCGCGCCGCGAAGACGGCTCGTCGCGAGGCCAAGCTCATGGCCGCCGTCGCCGGGAGCAAGCTGCCCTCATGACCTCCGGCAGTACGAGCGCTCGCGCAGCGGGCCTCGACATGAAGAACTCCGACATGACGACCCCCGCCGCGACGAGCGCCGCTTCCGCGAGCCCGACGACCGACTGGCCCGCACCTCGCGCCGATCGGCCGGTCGTCGGCGCGTTCAGCGTCCCCGGCTCGAAGTCCCTGACGAACCGCTACCTGGTCCTCTCCGCCCTCGCCGACGACGACTCTCTCCTGCGGGCGCCGTTGCGCTCGCGCGACACCCTCCTCATGGCGCAAGCACTGCGCTCGGTGGGCGTCCAGGTCGAGGACGTGCCCGGAGACTCCCCCGAGGGCGACGACTGGCACGTCACTCCTGCACCCTTTCGGGGCCCCGCGCAGGTCGACTGCGGCCTCGCCGGCACCGTCATGCGCTTCCTCCCGCCGGTCGCCGCCCTCGCGGACGGGCCGATCGCCTTCGACGGCGACGAGCACGCCCGCAATCGCCCCATGGGTCCTGTCCTGCAGGCCCTCGCCGACCTCGGCGTCCGCATCGACGACGACGGCCGCCGCGCACTGCCGTTCACCGTCCACGGCACCGGAGCCGTCAAGGGCGGGCGCGTCGAGGTCGACGCCTCGACGAGTTCGCAGTTCGTCTCCGCACTACTGCTCTCCGGCGCGCGCTTCGACGAGGGCGTGACGATCGTCCACACCGGCGCAACGCTGCCGAGCATCCCCCACATCGACATGACGGTCGAAGTGCTGCGTGACGCGGGCGTCGTCATCGAGGTCGGTGACGACGTCGACGCCGACGGGCGCGGCAGCTACGCGTGGAGCGTCGAACCCAGCGACATCCGCGCGCTCGACGTCATGGTCGAGCCCGACCTGTCGAACGCTGCCCCCTTCCTCGCGGCGGCCGCCGTCACGGGTGGCGAGGTGTTCATGGCCGACTGGCCGACGTTCACGACGCAGCCGGGCGATCACATCCGTGGCGTTCTCGAGCGCATGGGCTGCGAGGTGACGCTCGATCGTGACGGTCTGCGTGTGCGCGGCCCCGAAAGCGGTCGTCTGCGGGGCATCGACGTCGACCTCACCGAAGCGTCCGAGCTGACGCCCGTCGTCGTCGCCCTGTGCGCACTCGCCGACGGTGGCAGCCGCATCCGCGGCGTCGCCCACATCCGCGGCCACGAGACCGATCGACTCGCGGCCCTCTCGCGCGAGTTCACGGCGATCGGGGCGCAGGTGCACGAGACCGAGGACGGTCTCGTCATCACCCCGGTGGCGCGAGAAGTGCTGCACGGCGGGCTGTTCCACACGTACGACGATCACCGCATGGCGATGGCGGCTGCGGTCGTCGGGCTCGTCGTCGACGGCATCGTCGTCGAGAACGTCGGCACGACCGCCAAGACGCTGCCGCACTTCGACCGGCGGTGGGAGGCGCTGCTCGACGGCACGAGTGCGGCGCACGAGCCGGCGCTGCAGCGGACGGTCTGAGATGGCGAGTCGCAACTGGAGTGAGTCCGACGTGCGCGTGCGCCCCAACCGCAAGGGATCTCGGCCTCGCACGAAGGATCGCCCCAAGCACGCCGACGCCGTCATCGGCATGGTGACGGGTGTCGACCGCGGCCGCTGGTCGGTCCTGCTCGACGGACGGCAGGTCACGGCGATGCGCGCCCGCGAGCTGACGCGCACGCCCATCGTCGTCGGTGACCGTGTTGCGCTCGTCGGCGACACGAGCGGTCACGAGGGCTCGCTCGCGCGCATCGTGCGCGTCGAGGAACGCTCGAGCGTGCTGCGCCGCACCGCCGACGACACCGACCCGTACGAGCGCGTCATCGTCGCGAACGCCGACCAGCTCGTCATGGTGACGGCGGTCGCGAACCCCGAGCCGCGGACCGGCCTCATCGACCGCTGCCTCGTCGCCGCCTACGACGCGGGGCTCGACCCGCTGCTCGCGCTGACGAAGGCCGACCTCGACGACCCGGCGCCGTTCCTCGCGAACTACGCCGACCTCGACGTGCCGCACAGCGTCACGTCGGCGCACGAGCTGAGCGACGCCCAACGGGACGAGCTGATCGCGTCCGGTGGTCGTGTCGCCCGTGACCTCGACGGTCTCGACGACCTGCGCGCCCGCCTCGCCGGGCGCGTCAGCGTCCTCGTCGGGCACTCCGGCGTCGGCAAGTCGACACTCGTCAACGCCCTCGTTCCGGATGCCGCGCGCACGACCGGCCACGTCAACGATGTGACGGGACGCGGGCGCCACACCTCGACGTCGGCGATCGCCCTCGAACTTCCCGGGCCGGAGGGCGGCTGGATCATCGACACCCCCGGCATTCGTTCGTTCGGCCTCGCACACATCGACCCGACGACGATCGTCGACCACTTCCCCGAGCTCGCCCCCGGCACTGCCGAATGCCCACGCGGCTGCTCGCACGACGAGGCCGACTGCGCGCTCGACGCCTACGTCGCCGCGGGTCACGCCGGCACGACGGGCCCGGCACGCCTGGCGTCGTTGCGTCGTCTGCTGCGCTCGCGCCACGTGCCCGACAAGGACGAGCACCTCGAGCGACGCTGAACCCGACCGCGCTGCAGGCGAGTGAGCACTCACTCGCCTACCCCGCCACCGCGTGCTCGCGGTGCCGGCGAGCCGGTAGGGTGGGCGCAATGAGCGACACCCTGCGCGACCCCAGCCCGTACCACGACGACCTGCGCCTGGCCCACGTCCTCGCCGACTCGGTCGAGGAGATCACGATGTCGCGCTTCGGCGCCGCCGACCTGCAGGTCGAGTCAAAACCCGACCTCACCCCCGTGACGGAGGCCGACCGCGAGGCCGAACGCGTCATCCGCGAGAACCTCAAGCGCGCGCGCCCGCGCGACGCCATCAAGGGTGAGGAATTCGGCACGAGCGGCGACGCCGATCGGCTGTGGATCATCGACCCCATCGACGGGACGAAGAACTACGTGCGCGGTGTGCCCGTCTGGGCGACCCTCATCGCCCTCGTCGACGCGGGCACGCCCGTCGTCGGTCTCGTCGCCGCACCCGCACTGCACCGCCGCTGGTGGGCCGCGCAGGGCACCGGCGCGTGGACCGGACGCAGCCTCACGAGCGCGACGTCGATCAGCGTCTCGAAGGTCGACACGCTGGCGGACGCCTCTCTCAGCTATTCCTCGTTCAACGGCTGGGCCGAACGTGGCAAGGACATGGACCTGTTCCGCCTGTCGAAGGAATGCTGGCGTTCACGCGCCTACGGCGACTTCTTCTCGCACATGCTCGTCGCGCAGGGAAGCGTCGACATCGCGCCCGAACCGGAGCTCGAGGACTACGACATGGCGGCGCTCGTGCCCATCGTCACCGAGGCAGGCGGCCGCTTCACCGGCCTCGACGGACGCCCCGGCTGCTGGAGCGGCAACGGCGTCTCGACGAACGGCTTGCTCCACGACGAGGTGCTCGCTCGTGTCGGCGACGACTCCCCCGCGCCGTCCCTCATCCCGGGCGACTGACGACGACGGCGCCCCGCTCGCGTGAGCGGGGCGCCGTCGCGCATCGCACGGATTCGTGCGACCGGAATCAGGCCTTCGGCGTCTCAGACTGCTTCTCGAGCGCCGGCGCGTCCGCACCGTCAGCGGCTGCGAGCTGCGCGCTGCCCTTCGACAGCTCGAGCAGGCCAGGCACCTCGACGCTCGGGCGGTACTTCTCCCCGAGTTCGGCGATCGCGAGACGCGCGTGGACCTGCTGCTCCGTGGCGGTGCGCTCGTCGCGGCTGTCGCTCGCGAACGCAACGGCCCAGCTCAGCATCGTCGACAGGCGCGACTTGAAGCCGATGATGTAGACGAGGTGCACGCCGAGCCACATGAGCCACGCGATGAACCCCTCCGTCTCGAGGCGGCCCACCTTCGTCACGGCCGAAAAACGGGAGATCGTCGCCATCGAACCCTTGTCGAAGTACTTGAACTTCGCCGGGGCCGGCTCACCCTTGACGCGAGCGAGGATCGACTTGGCCGCGAACCTGCCGCCCTGGATCGCCACCTGCGCGACGCCGGGCAGCTTGTCGAGGCTCATCATGTCGCCGACGACATAGATCTCCGGGTGGCCGGGCAGCGTCAGGTCGGGCTGCACGGCGACGCGCCCGGCGCGGTCGACCTCGGCGCCCGTCTTGTCACCGAGCAGCTTGCCGAGCGGGCTCGCGGCGACGCCTGCGGCCCACACCTTGCACGCGGAGTCGATGCGGGTGACGGTGCCGTCCTGCGTCTTCATCTCGATGCCCGTGGCGTCGACATTCGTCACCATCTGCCCGAGCAGCACCTCGACCCCCATGCTCTCGAGCTGCTTCTTCGCCTTCTCGCCGAGGTTCTTGCCGAACGGCGGCAGCACCTGCGGCGCCGCATCGACGAGGACGATGCGCGCGTCCTTGGGGTTGATGTGGCGGAAGTCCTCGGCGAGGGTGCGGTTGGCGAGTTCGCTGATCTGCCCGGCCATCTCGACGCCCGTCGGGCCGGCCCCGACGACCACGAACGTCAACAGCGTGCGCACGTCGTCCCACTCGCCGGCGGCCGCGGCCAGTTCCGCTGTCTCGAAGGCACCGAAGATGCGACCTCGCAGCTCGAGCGCGTCGTCGATGCTCTTCATGCCGGGCGCGAACTCGGCGAAGTGGTCGTTGCCGAAGTACGACTGCCCCGCGCCGGCCGCGACGATGAGCGAGTCGTAGTCGTACGTCTGGGTCGAGTCGAGCAGTTGCGCGAAGACGCGCTTGTTCTCGACGTCGATGTCGCTGACCGTGCCCAGGAAGACCTCGACGTTCTTGACCTTCTTGAGCACCTCGCGCGTGCTCGGGGCGATGACGCCCTCGCTGAGGATGCCGGTCGCAACCTGGTACAGCAGCGGCTGGAACAGGTGATGCGTCGTCGAGGAGATGAGGACGACGTCGACGTCCTCGTCCTTGAACTGGGTCGCGGCGAAAAGACCGCCGAAGCCGGAGCCGATGATGACGACGCGGTGGCGCGTGGCGCTCTTGTGTGCAATACCCATGGATTCCTCGCAGATCTCGCGTGCGTGTCGCCTGGCCCGATCACGCTTGGACGCTGCCCCCAGCTTACTCATTCCCGACGCCCACCCATGGGTGTGTCGCGGCCGGTAGGCTGCCCCATGACACGGGCGCGCCCGACCACCGACATCGGCGGGCCGACACCCGGATGACAACGACGGATCGACGTAGGACGGGACGGCGCCCCGCGCCGCGAACGGAGTGGACGATGAGCGAACGAGGCCGCGAGCCGTACCCCATCCAGTGGAACGCGCCCGCCACGGGCACCGCGCAGCCGGCGTGGGCCGGGCCGCGACCGGATGCCCAGCTCGACGCGCCCGCCGCGCAGGCTGACGCTACGGCTGCCGGTGGCCGTTCGTCGGGCGATGCCCCGGCCGCGCCGCAGCAGAGGGATGCGCGACAGATGGACGCGAGCTCGGCCGACGAGCGGGGCGCCGGCCCGGCCGCTCCCGGGCAGCTCGGCAACCCGTGGAACGATGCCCAGCCCGCCGCCACGCCCGTGGGGTGGGCAGGCGAACAGCAGCCCGCCGGGCGGCCTGCGCCCGGCGATGCAGGTCAGCACGCGGCGCCGTCGGCGCCTCACGCGATGGGCTCCGACCCCGCTGACGGCGGCGCATCCGAGTCGCCGCGCCACGACCAGGCCGGCGGCGACGCCGACCCTGCACCCCGCGGTGGCGCCTCACCTGTCGGAGCCGTGCCCGCGCCGGTAGCCGACGCGCAGGCGGCGAGCCCGTCGAACGGCTACCCGTCGGCACCTCCGTCGGGTGGTTACCCGTCCGCACCTCCGTCTGGCGGCTATGCGTCGGCTCCCCCGTCGAACGGGTACTCCTCGAGCGGGTACGAGTCGGCGCCGCCGCAGGTGGTCGGCCAGAACGACGATCTGCCGGAGGACTCGCTGACGATCGGGCGCAGCCGCAGCAACAGCATCGTGCTCGACGACATGCTCGTCTCGCGCCGGCACGTCGTCATCACTGCGGACGACGAGGGTCTGCTGCTGCGCGATCTCGGGTCGCGAAACGGCACGTTCGTCAACGGGCGCCGCGTCGAGCAGACATTGCTGCACGAAGGCGACCGCATCGGCATCGGCGCGTCCACCTTCGAAGTGCGCGACGGCTGGCTCGTCTCGGTCTGAGCCGCGAACACCCGTCCGGGCCGGCCGCGATCCAACCTGGACATCGACCACAGCAGCGCCCGTGGGCGCTGGAACGCTCCGGGAGGAAGCGTGGGATGCAAGAACTGACGGTGCAGGTCGACGGACACGTCGTGCGGTTGCAACCAGGTGAGAGCGCGACGATCGGCCGCGGCCGCGACTGCGACATCACGATCGTCGACGTCGACGTCTCGCGACGCCACGCTCAGGTGAGCGCGCAGGGCGAGTGGTGGCAGGTGCGTGACCTCGACAGCTCGAACGGCACCTGGGTCGACGGCCAGCGCGTGCGCGGTTACCGCGATCTGCGCGGTGGTGAGGACGTCCGCCTCGGCGGGCCCCGTGGGACGCGAGTCGAGTTCTCGCGAAGTTCCACCCCAGCAGGTGAGACGGTCGCGCGCAGTGTCGACCCGAACGGCGCTCGCCCGTCACAGGCCCCGTCCGAGGCGACGTTGATCTCCGTGCCGATGCCGCGTCGCAGCAGCGGCGCGTCGAGCGCTGCGCCCACGCCCGACGCCACGACCGGTTCGAGCCTGAAGACCGGCCCGATCCGGCTGCCCCGCCCGCCGCAGGCCCCCGCCGAGCGACGTGCGAGCGGCGACGTGTTCCAGGGCTGGACCGGGCAGCTCGAGCCCGAACCCACCGGCCGCATGACCGTCCGGGGCGCCGTCCCACAAGCCATGGCCCTGCCGTCGGGCACCATCACCATCGGTCGCGGCACCGAGAACGAGATCGTCGTGCGCGACCTGCTCGCGAGCCGGCGTCACGCCCGCCTCGTGCCGCAGGGCGGCAGCTTCGCCGTCGAGGATCTCGGCAGCAGCAACGGCACCTACATCAACGGTGCGCGCATCACCCGCGGCACCTTGCGTGAGGACGACCTGCTCGCCGTCGGCCACACCCGATTCACGCTGAAGAACGGACGTCTCGTCGCGAGCGAGGACGAAGGTGACGTCACCTTCGTCGCCAACCACCTGTCGTTCTCGCTGCCCGACGGTAAGAAGCTGCTCGACGACGTCAGTTTCGGCCTCGAAGGATCGAGTCTCGTCGCCGTCATCGGCCCCTCGGGTGCGGGCAAGTCGACGCTGCTCAAGGCCCTCATCGGTGCCCAGAAGGCTACCGAGGGCGAGGTCTACTACGACGGACGAGACCTCTACGACAACTACGAGGATCTGCGTCACCGTATCGGCGTCGTCCCGCAGGACGACGTCGTCCACCCCGAGCTGACGGTCCGTCAGGCCCTGCGGTACGCGGCCGAGCTGCGCTTCCCCGCCGACCTCGATCGTGAGTCGCGCGAGGCCCGCGTCGAGGAGGTCATCGACGAACTGGGGCTGACGGAGCACGCCACCACCCAGGTCTCACGCCTGTCCGGTGGTCAACGCAAACGCACGTCCGTCGCCCTCGAGTTGCTGACGCGCCCGTCGCTGCTCTTCCTCGACGAACCGACCTCCGGCCTCGACCCGGGCCTCGACAAGCGCGTCATGCTGACGCTGCGCGGCCTCGCCGACGGCGGCCGCACCGTCGTCGTCATCACGCACAACGTCGCGAGCCTCAGCGTCTGCGACCGGGTGCTCATGCTCGCACCGGGTGGACGTGTCGCCTACTTCGGCCCGCCCGACGAGATGCTGCCCTACTTCTCGGCGAGCGATCACGCCGATGTGTTCAACACCGTCACCGACGACCCGCAGCGCTCGCAGGACGTGTTCCGCTCCTCGGCGATGATGGACAGCCAGGTGTCCGCTCCCCTGAGCGCGCCGCGCCCGTCCGCGTCGTCGCAGCGGGACGTGCCACCGCGTCAGCAGTCGATCTTTCGTCAGCTGTCGACGCTCATCCGACGCCAGTTCAGGGTCATCGCGGCCGACCGCGGCTTCGTCGCCTTCATGCTGCTGCTCCCCATCGCCCTAGCGGGCCTGGCGATGCTCGTACCGGGCACGCACGGGCTGAAGACGGTCTTCTTCGAGCAGGAACTCATCGCCAACGGGGGCGACCCTGGCAAGGTGACGCTGCGGGCTGAAGGAACCCAGATCATGACGCTCATCGTCATGGGATCGGTCTTCATGGGGTTGGCCGCCACCATCCGCGAACTCGTCGCCGAGCGCCCGATCTTCTTGCGGGAGAAGGCCGTCGGACTGTCACCCTTCGCCTACATCGGCAGCAAGGTCGTCACGTACGGGCTGCTCCTCGCGGTGCAGTGCGCCATCCTCGTCCTGCTCGTCATCGCGGGCAAGGGCGCGCCGACCGCCCCCGTCGCGCTCGCCAACACGACGCTCGAGACCTTCGTCCTCGCCTTCCTGACGGGGCTCGCGGCTGTCGCGATCGGCCTCGCGTTGTCGAGCTTCGCGAAGACGAACGAGCAGGTCATGCCGATGCTCGTCATCGTCATCATGGGCGCGTTCGTCTTCTCGGGTGGACTGTTCGATCTCGACAGCCAGCTCATGCGCGGCCTCGGCAGCATCTTCCCGAGCCGTTGGGGCCTGGCCATGGGTGCCCAGACCGCCGATGTCAAGACGAGCATGACGATCCCCGGCCGTTCCCGCTCGTGGGATCCGTTCTGGGTGCGGGACACCGACCACTGGCTCATCGCCGCGGCTGCGCTGATCGCCATCTTCGTGGTCGGCACGACCATCGCCTGGTGGAGCTCGCGCCGCCGCAAGAGCATGTGAGGCCCGCCGGGCTCACGAGTCCTCGAACATCGCCCGGAAACGCGTCAGCCCCGACGCGTTTCCGGGCGACGTTCGTCAGGGGTTCCGTCAGTAGCGCAGGTCACTCCACACGCCGGCGTGATCGGTGCCGGGGGCGGTGAAGGTGCCGGCGTCGACGGGCACGAAACCCCGCGTGAGGATGTGGTCGATCTGGGCGAACGGCGGCACGACGGCGTCCTGCGGCCACGTCGGCGGCCAGTTGCCATGCCGGGCGGGAAAGGCGTCGATGAGTCCATCCGCGAGATGCCGGAACGCCGGGTGAGCCGCCGAGGCGTTGAAATCGCCCGCCATGACGAGGTGCGGCGCGTTCTCGCCGCGCTGCCAGCGTCCCAGCGTCTCGAGCTGCGGGCGCCACTGGTTCGCGCCGTCCTGCAGCGGCGGGTAGGTGTGCACGCCGTGCACGGTGACATCGGCGCCGGGTGCTGCGACCGTCACGATCGGCATCTGCAGGTCGTAGGGGCCGAGGTGGCGGCCGTCGTCAAGCGTGTGCAGCGGGTAGCGCGACAGGACGGCCGTGCCTCGTGAGCCGTCATCGACGAGCCCGGAGGCGCGGTACGGCAACCGCCCACCCAGACCCGCGGCGTCGAGCAGGCGCAGCTTCACGGCCGTTGTCTCGGGCATGACGACGACGTCCGGGCGCACCCGGGCGACCTCAGCGGCGACGGCGCCTGCGTCAGCGCCTCCGAACTCGAGGTTGAGAGCGAGGACACGCAGGTGCCGCTGGCCGGCAGCATGCTGCACCGACGACGGCGGGCTGGGATGCTGCGCGAGTGCCACGCCTGCCGCCGTTGCGGCGACGAGCATGGGAAGCGCCGAGAGGAGCGCCGCGCGCCGGCGTACGAGCACCGCCGCGACGAGCATCGCCGCGGCGGTCAACACCCAGACCGGCGTGAGCGCCTGCAGAACGGGCACGACGTTGCCGATGAGCACGTCGCACCACATGAGAGCGCACAGCGCGGCAGTGAGCAGGCACGCGAGCGCGATGACGACACCGAGCACGCGACGAACGCGGCCTGCGGGCCTCGTCACCCAGCGTTTCGACTTGCTTCCCGACCGATCCTCGACGGCGCTTCGCCCGAATCGTGCCCTTGGCCCGCTCGAGCCGCCCTTCTCTCGATCATCGACCGCGTTCACCGTGGTCGACGCAGGTGAGCTGCCGGCATGCTCTCCGGCGCACTGATCACCGTCGGCCTGCGCACCCTGATCGCTCACCGCGCTCCCCCGTGACGCAGGCGCTCCATCTCGCGGCGGTCTTTCTTCGTCGGACGCCCAGCGCCGCGGTCACGCACCGGGATCTGCGGGATGGTCTCGCGCTGGCGCGGCGGCGTCGACTCGACGTAGCACTGCGCCGCGACGGGCGCCCCGACGCGCTTCTTGACCAGGCCCGTGACATGCACGATGCGGTCGAAGCCCTGCTGCCGCACGCGCAGATCGGCGCCCACCGTCACGCTCGTCGACGGCTTGACGGTCGCACCGTTCATGCGGACGTGCCCGGCGCGGCAGGCGGTCGTCGCCGCCGAGCGGGTCTTGTACAACCGGACAGCCCACAACCAGGCATCGATGCGGACGCTGCCCTCCACCCCCGACGTCATGCTCATGGGCGCCAGGGTAAGCCACCTGCCTGCACCGGCGCTGGGCGGCTCGCAGATCTCGCGGCGCCCAGCCGGATGGCGACTGACTCACAGGGAGGCGCGTCATACGCTGCTTCCCTGTGAGTTCGTCGCCATCCTGCGTCGGGCTCGCCCGCGGCATCGTCCTACGACCGCGCGCGCATCGTGGCGTCTCGACCCTGAGCACCTGCCCCCGTGCTCAGGCGCGCGATTCGTGCTCGTCGCTGATCGCGCTCGCCGCTCATCGGGCGCGGCGCAGGCGGCGCGTCGCGCTCAGCAGTGCACCCGCTGCACCGAGGAACGACACGACCAGCACGCCCGGGTCGCGATCGCTCGATACGTGGTCGGTCTCGACGACCGGGCCGACGCCCGGAGGCGTCGAGCTGGGGCGCCTCGCAGGTGGCGGCGGCGTCGAGCTCGGGTGGGTCGCCGGAATCGAACCGCCCTCGACCGGCCCGGTCGGTGACCATCCGGACGTGGGTGTACCGCCGGCCGGAGTACCGCAATGCAGGTCCGTCGCGATCTTCGCAGCGACCGCGCCGGTGCGGGGGTCGACGAACGCGAGTGTGTGGCGCCCGTCCGGCACCCCGAGTGCGCCGTGGTCATGGCTCGCGGGCCGAACCTGAGCGCCCGCGTAGCCGACCCCGTCGAGGGTGACGTTCCACCGCGCCGGCGTGTTTGCGAAGTTGACGAACCACACCCCGGCATAGCCGTGGCCCCTGTCATACATCGTGCCGAGGAACGCGGCGGCCGTCGGGTAGGTGACACCGGTGCTCCCGGCGATGTCGCGTCGTTCCGCCGCCGTCCCGTGCTTGATGGCCCAGGCGAGCATCGCGTCGTCGGAGGTCGCCCCGGCCGCGCTCGCGGGCACTGGCATGGCCGAACGGCTCGCGCGGCATTCCGTGACCGACCCGTTGCGCAGACGGCCCACCAGCCCCCAACCGAGACGAAGTAGGTGCCCTACGACGCGACGGGAGCTCACACGATGGCTCAGGTTCGAGCCGCGAGCAGGTGGCATGACGGTGAATCGGCCGGCGACCGGACGACGTCAGCGCGTCGGATGCGGCTCTGTTGCCCGTCCGCTGCGCGCGATCGCGGCGGCGAGCGTCAGGAGGATCGTCAGGCTGAGCACCGGGACGGCCTCGCTGATGACCTTCTCGAGCGCGTCGTGGTGCAGTTCGGCTCCGTTGTCGCGCGGCACGCTCTGGTACATCCCGGTGAGCACCCAGAGCCCGAGCAGGAAAGCCTGCGCCGCGATCGCCGGGTACAGCCCCTTGGCCCAACCGCGCGTCGCGAGGATCGCCCACACGGCGAACAGCGGAACGAGGACGAGGTGGTGGTACCAGGTGATCGGGCTGACCGCGCCCGTCGTGACGAAGATGACGAGGACCGCGCCCACGTCGTCGTCACGACGCAGCAGCGCGGCCGTGACGAACACCCCCGCGACGAGCGCCGCCGCGATGACGAGCAGGCGGACGAGGCCGGCGCCCGGCACGTCGTGCATGACGCGCGCGACGAGGCCCGACAGCGACTGGTTCCATTCACTCTCCGGCGCGCCGGGCCGGCTCGTGTCCCACAACGCCGACGTGAAGTACGTGACGACCTCGTGCGGCAGCACGATCGCCGAGACGCCAACGGTGACGACGCCCGCCCCCAGCGCACGCAGGGCGCTCGCGTGGTCGCGGGTGAACAGGCGCGGGACGGCGGCGAGCGCCGGCGTCACCTTGACGCCCGCAGCCAGGCCGGTGAGCACGCCTGACAGCCGAGCCCCCGCGAGGCGCCGGCGGCCGAGACCGAGGTAGTCCTCGACGACGAACCAGGCCATGACGAGGTTGATCTGGCCGAAGGCGAGCGTGCCGCCGACGGCGTCCGAGCGCGCGGCGAGCAGCACCCCACCCGCGGCGGCGAGGGGCGTGAGGGCTCCCGTCGCCAAGCCGGGGGCCGGGGCTCGCTCCCCCAGCCTCCACTGCGCGATCGAGCGATCCGCGAGCAACCAGCAGATGCGGAACAGTGCGACGAGGCTGCCGAGCGTCAGCAGCGCCGTCGCGACAGACCGCGCCAATGCGGCAAGCGGCGCGAAGGCCAGGACGGCGAACGGCGGATAGGTGAACGGCCAGCCGTCACCGAACCGGCCCTCGTACAGATCGGCTGTGCCGTTCAGCGTCTTCGTCGTCGCGTCGAGGTAGATGCGGGTGTCGAACAGCGTCCAGTTCCAGGAGCGCAGCTGCAGGATGGCGCTGACGGTCACGAACGCGCAGGCGAGCAGGTACACGAGCCACGCCTCGCAACGAAACGAACGGCGCCCCATGAACTCTCCCTCATACGGCCACCTCGGGCGGCCGGCCTACTCGACAGTGAGCCACCGTCGGAGCACTGAACTCGATGTCATCACCACGACGATCTCACGACAAAAAAGCCCGCCGCCTCTGAGATCAGAAGCGACGGGCCACGTGGTAGCGGGGACAGGATTTGAACCTGCGACCTCCGGGTTATGAGCCCGGCGAGCTACCGAGCTGCTCCACCCCGCGTCGGTATGCCTCAACTTTACGAGCAGATGAACAAAGAATGCAAATCGGATGCCGCGTGAGCCTCGTCACCGCCCGCGAGACGCCTCCGCGCTGTGCCCTGCTCGAGCGTCTGCCCCCGTTCTCCCATGCGCTCAAGTGCACCCGGGTGCACTTGAGCGCAAGAGGATGCGCGGGGTCACGGAGCCATGGAGATGGTCGTCGCCGGGTGGTCGCCGCCAGGCCACGTCATCAGGCCAGCGTCGCCTTGAGGGCCTCGACGAGCCCCGGCGCGATGTTCGTGCCGATCGCGACCTTGTCGTCATCGTCCTCGGCACGACGTCGCACGAGGGTGATGATCTCGCCGTTGCGCAGCGCCGCGACGAGCAGGCGCACGTCCTCACGCTGCTCGTGGGTCGCCAGCCGCTGCGCATTCGTCCCGCCGCGACCGAACGTCTCGATCTCGGCCTGCGGCGGCACGATGATGCGCTCGACCGCGAGCGCCACCCCGTCGACGTCCGCCGGCCAAGCCGTGTGCCCTAGCGCCTTCTCGAGGTCGTCACCGCGGATGACGCCCTCCTGCTCGATCGCGGAGAACTCGTCGGGGTCGACGTCGCCGAGCATCGCCGCGAGGGCCGGCTGACGACGCAGCAGCTCACCGTTGCGGGCGAGGGAGAACAGGCGCGCCGGTTGACCCCACCCGTCTGTCGCGACGTGCGCCTCGGTCTCGAGAGCAGCGCGGGTGAGAGGGGACAGCACGGGCTTGACGGCACTCATGCGACCCATCGTAGGGGCGTTCAGCCGCAGCGCGGCAGCCCCTGCGTCGAACCGTCGGCGACGTGCTCGACCGTCGAGATGGCGTCCTTGATCGTCGCGACGCGGTAGACGTCGAGCCCGCTCGGCACGTGGCCCTTCAGTTCGGCGCAGTTGTCGGCCGGGGCGAGGAACGCCGTCGCGCCGGCCTGGCGCGCGCCGACGACCTTCTCACGGATGCCGCCGATCGCGCCGACGTCACCGGCTGAGTCCATCGTGCCCGTGCCCGCGATCTGCTTGCCACCGGTGAGCGCGCCGGGCGTCAGTTCGTCGTAGATCGCGAGGGCGAACATCGTGCCGGCGCTAGGGCCGCCGACGTCGCCGACGGAGATGTTCACCTTGAACGGCATCGTTGCCTTCGGATTGAGCGCCAGCCCCATGACGGCGCGGTCCTCGACCTTCGTCGTCGGCACGGCGAACGTCATCGCCTTGCCACCGCGGGTGATGCCGAGCTGCACCTTCTGCCCCGGCGTGACCTTCTTCATCTCGCGCTGCAGCGACAGCGAATCCGCAATCTTCACCCCGTTGACGGAGACGATGACGTCCTTGACGCGCAGCAGCTTCTTCGCCTCGCTCGCCGAGTCGGAGATGCCGGCGATCTCGATCATCTCGGGCACGTCATAGCCCGCCTGACGCGCGGCGACGACCTCGGCCGACGACTGCGACCCCGTCATCTCCGCCTCGTTCTGCTGCTGCACCTGCTCCCGCGTGGTCTGCGGCGCGAACAGCTGCGACTCTTCGTAGATCTGCGCGTGATCGTCGAGTTTCGCGAGCCCGTACTCGATGAGGCTGGGGCGGTTGCCGGGGCCGCCGACCATCGAGACCGTCGTGAAGTGCAGGCCGCCCGAGGTCGGATAGGTCTTCGCGCCGCTCAGCGTCAGCACCTTCTGCCCCTCGAAGGTGCCGAGGGTGTTCGGCGCCGGGCCGGGGCGCAGGATGACGTAGGGCACCTTGATGCCGAAGCCTGCGACCACCGCGAGGAGCACGACGACGAAGATCGCCAGCATCACCTTGGTCCGCGTGCGCATCGACGCCCAGCGTGACGGGCGGCGCTCGGCCGCGTCGACGGTTCGGGAACTCATGGGCGCCTCTCGCTGTTGTACGTCACGAAGAAGTCGAACAGCCGTCATCCTCTCACCTGCCCGCAGTGGCGCGGGGCGCACGCTCAGGCCCGCCCGCCCGCCGCACGCGCGGCGCCGACGACGGCCGGTAGTGTCGGCTCCAGACGGACACGAACCTCTCGGAAGGTGCGCACCATGGCTGATGACCACAACCCCATGAACCCCTACGGCGGCCGCAAGGACGACGACGAGCGCGGTGACGCGAACGGCGGCGACGGTCTCGAGGAGATGCTGCGCGGCCTCATGGGTGGGGGCACGCCCGACCCGCAGATGATGGATGCGCTGCGCCAGATGGGTATGGGTTCGATGGACCCGGCGCAGATGGGGATGATGCAGGCGCAGCTGCAGGCGATGATGAGCGGCGACTCGGGCTCGGCGTTCAACGAACAGCTCGCGGCGAACGTCGCGCGCCAGGTCGTCTCCGCGGAGGGTGACCCAAGCGTGCCCACCTCGACGAAGAGCGACGTCACGCAGGTCGCGGCCGTCGCCAACCTGTGGCTCGACGCCGTCACGGACTTCGCCGCCCCCGGCGCCCCGGCCCGTGCCCTGTCGCGCAGCGAATGGGTCGAGGCGACGATGCCGACCTGGCGCAAGGTCGTCGAACCCGTCGCGGGCGGCGTCGGCAACGCCGTCGCAGACGCGATGATGAAGCAGCTCGGCTCGTTCGACGCGAGCGACCTGTCGCAGCTCGGCATCCCCGAGGGCATGTTGCCGCCAGGCTTCGACATCTCCAGCCTCAGCGCTCAGATGACGCCGATGCTGAAGCAGATGAGTGCGCAGATGTTCGGCGTGCAGGTCGGCCAGGCCATCGGCGCGCTCGCGAAGGAGAGCGTCACCGGCACCGAGGTCGGCCTGCCGCTGCTGCGCCCCAACGCCGTCACGATCCTGCCGCACAACGTCGCGTTGTTCGCCGACGGCCTCGAGCTCGACGCCGGCGAGGTGCACCTCTACCTCGCGGTGCGCGAGGCCGCCCGCGTGCGCCTGTACGAGCGCGTGCCGTGGCTCGACGCGGCCCTCATCGCCGCCGTCCAGACGTACGCCGGTGACATCCGCATCGACACCGACGCCATCGAGGAGAAGCTGCGCGACATCGACCCGCAGGACGCCGAGGCCCTGCAGGGAGCGCTCGCCGGCAACCTGTTCTCCCCCGAACCGTCGGATGCGCAGAAGCACACGCTCGCTCACCTGGAGAACCTGCTCGCTCTCGTCGAGGGGTGGGTCGACGTCGTCACCGACGCCGCCGTCGCGCAGCACCTGCCGAACGCCGCGGCCCTCTCGGAGGTCGTACGTCGCCGTCGCGCCTCCGCCGGCCCGGCCGAGAAGGTCTTCAGCTCGCTCGTCGGGCTCGAACTGCGCCCGCGCCGCCTGCGTGAAGCGGCAGCGCTGTGGACGCAGCTGACCGACGCGACGGACGCCGCCACCCGCGACGGCGTGTGGTCGCACCCCGACCACGTTCCCAGCGCCACCGACCTCGACGACCCGTCGACGTTCATCGCGCGCGCGGGCGGCGAGGAGACTCCCGAGACGGGCCGCGATGAGATGGACGACGCCCTCGACGCGCTGCTGGCCCAGGGGCTCGCCGAGATGGGCGAGTCGAGTTCGGCCGGCGGTGAAGGCTCCGGCGGTTCATCGACGGGCCGTTCGTCGTCGGATGACGCGTCGGCCGGTCCCGCGTCCGGTGAGCAGGCCGCCATGAACCCGCGCGATCCGCGTCATGACGGTCCGGACGACCGCGCGGACGGGGCCCCCGGTGACGCCGACTCGGCCGGCAGCGCGAAGGGTGGCACGTCGGAGGACGAAGGCGGCGCCGGCGACGGACACGACCAGGACGGTCCGACGCAGGGTGGAACGCCGGGCGCGTGAACCACTCCATGACATCCGACCACGGGGCCGGGCGGGTCGAGACCCGTTCGGCCCCGTCGTCGCGCCCTGAGCCCGCCATGCCGGAACAGTTCACGGCGCTGCACTCGCAGGCGCTCGCCGACCTGAGCACCTGGACGGCCCCGAGCCCGCCGCAGGAGCAGATGCGCGCCCGCATGGTCGAGACCCTGCGACTCGATGCGACGGCAATGTGGCGTCATCACAGCCGAGCCCACTTCACGACGTCGCTGGTCGTCGTCGATGCCGACGCCCGCCGCGTGGCGCTGACGCTGCACGCGAAGGCGAAGCGATGGTTCCAGTTCGGCGGGCACCTCGAGAGCGGCGACTCAACGCTCGAGGCGGCGGCCCTGCGAGAGGGCCTCGAAGAATCCGGCCTCGCCGACCTGCGGCTGCTGCCTGGGCTGCTCGCCGTCGACATCCATGCTCTCGACGGGGCGTTCGGATGGTGCACGGAACACCTCGACGTGCGGTATGTCGCCGTGGCAGTCGGCGAATCCCTCACGGTGAGTGACGAATCCGACGATGTGCGTTGGTTCGACGTCGACGCCCTGCCCGAGGATGCCGAACCCGCGCTGCGCGAGGCCATCGCCCTCGCATGCGAGCGGGTCCGCGCCAACCCCGGGCTCTGAGCCCCCTCTGCCGCGATCGACGCGGCCGTCACGACTCCCCCGGCGGGTCGGCGACGTCTCCTTCCTCTTCGCCGAGGTCGTCATCGAGTGACGCCGACGGCGCGGGCGCGGCACGGCGTGCCCCGAACGAGGCGCCGGCGAGGAAGGCCTGGGCGCGTTCGTGCTCGGGGTAGCGGCGCACGATCTCCTGGAAGCGCGGCCCGTGCCCGCGCTCGAGCAGGTGCGTGACCTCGTGCAGGAGCACCGCGTCGACGACGTAGTCGGGCATGCCGACCATCGCGTCGGAGAGCCGGATCGAAGCATCCCCCGGTGAGCAGGACGCCCACCTGGTCGTCATGTTCGACACCCACCGCACCGAGGCAGGCTCGGGCGCGCCGGGCACGAAGCGTCGGCTGAGCGCCACGGCCCGCCGCATCAGGGTGTCGTCGTTGCGCTGCGACCGACTCTTGCGCAGCATCTTGCGCACGAGATCTTCGACGATGCGTGTCTCCTCGCGCGCCGAGAGCGTCGCCGGGGCGAGCACGACGACGACGCCGTCCTCGAAGCGTGCCTGCACGGATCGCGTGCGGCGCGTGCTACGCCGGATCTCGACGTGCTGACCGTCGACGGTGATTCGCGTGGGCGCGGGGGCGGTGGTTCTCGGCATGCGCCGAGGCTATCGACAGCGACTGACAACCCCGGGATCCTGCGTCATCCCCAAGTGTGACGCCTGTGGACGAGCCCTGCGGCGATCTGCGCGCGCGGGGCAGGCTCGAAGACATGACGGGCACCGCCCGTCGTGCTGAATCACCTGCTCGGGTGCGCCGGCCAACCGTTCGCGTGGGCGCCCGACCGTACCCTCGCCACCCCATCGCCGTCCTCGGTATCCGTCCCATCCGCATCACCCACCCACAGGAGCCCCTCGTGTCCGACACCGTCATCACCCCGCGTCCCCACGTCGCCGAGCGCCGCGCCCTGCGCCACCTCGTGCTGCACGACCTCGACGACACCTCCCTGCACGCCCTCACCGACCCCGAACCCGGTTCCGGTGCCCCCGCCCACGACGCAGGCTGGCGCGACCTCGTCGCCGCCGTCACCCGCCGCCCGCGACGCACGACGCGCACCCTCATCACCGGTCCTGCGGCGCTCGAACGAGCCGTCCTCGACGTCGTCGCCCCGCTGTGCGACGGGGCCGGGGTGTGGGACGGTCGCGCGAGTGCGTCCGCGCCCGATCTGCTCATCGGGGCGCTGCCGTGGCGTTACGAAGAACTGGGTGACGTCCCCGATCTGCCCGGCCCGCTGACGGGCCCGGCGCCGGCGGTCCTGCCGCTCGCGTTCACGGCTCGCACCGTCACCGTCGGCCCCGTCGCCGGCGCGGGCGGCGCGTGCGCCGGGTGCGTCAACCCGGCCTATTCGAGCGGGACGCGGCGCCCAGACGCGGCCCTCAGCCCCGCCCTGTTCGCCTTCGCCGCGGGTGCGGCCGGGTTGTTCGTCCGGGCGTTCGCGGCGGGCAACGTCACGGCCTGCTCGATCAGTCTCACCTTCGACATGGCCGCGCCGCACGTCGAGCACCGCCTGTGGTCGTGCACCCCGACATGCCGAGACGCTGCCTGAGCAGCAGCTCGGGCAGCGTCTCGGGTGCATCGGTACCCCGGGTCATCGCGCACTTCGGGGCGGGCGGTAGCGCTCACGCGGCGTTCTTGCGCGGACGCCCACGCGGGCGCTTGCGCGGCACGACGACGCCGCGTTCGAACAGCTCACCGCCCCACACGCCCCATGGCTCCTGACGCTCCTTCGCGCCCGCGAGGCACAGCTGCACCGCGGGGCAGGTGGCGCAGAGCGCCTTGGCGAACTCGACGTCCGCCGGGGACTGCGCGAACCACAGCTCGGGGTCAGCGGTGGCGCACGGCGTGTCGACGTCACCGCCCGCCAGGGGTATCAGGGCGTCGGATATCAGGTCTTCGAACATTGCAGTCATGTCGGTCTCTCGCTCTTGCTTCGGAAAGAAGGTGGGCCCCGGTGTCGGGGAGTTTCTGGTGGGGCCCTGAGCCTCGTTCGCGAAGACGCTCGATGCTGGATCGGTTCGTCACACGAAAGAAGCCGCGGACCCGGGTTCGGATCTCGCGGCTTTCGCTGACGTTCGCAGGTGGCTAGACCACCTGCGCCCTGCAGGAGAGCGGGAAGAACCGAGGGGTGTGGGGGCGACGCTCGGCGCTGAACGGCACGCCCACCTCGCGGAAGATGTGGCGGGCTTCAGAGCCGTTGATGCCGGCGGCGTGCAGCCCGGAGCCGATGACGGCCTGGGCAGATGTCTCCCCCGAAGGATCGAGGAGGAACGCCTGATCGCTCGGGCGCAGGGAAGCACGCAGGGAGGCGGCGGACGTCGTCATCGTCGTGATGATGTCCATGAGGCACCTCCTGGGTCGGCGGTTCGCGTCGGGCGAACTCGGTTCGTTCGTGCGGATCGTTCGCGGCGCACCCAAGGCGCGGCGCGAAGTGGTCTCAGGCTAGCGGCGCCCGCGAGAAGGGAGCAACCGAATTATCGAGAAAGTTTTTCGGCGGCTTCTCAGGCCGGGTCGAAGTCGCCGAACTGCGACGGCTTCTCGACCTCGTCGAGCGGTTTCGCGCCGCCCAGGACGGCGAGGACTGACGCGCCGTACTTGGAGATCTTGGTGTTGCCGACCCCCGCGATGGCGCGCAGGCCGGCGGGGTTCGCCGGCAGCGTCTCGGCGATGGCGACGAGCGTCGCGTCGGTGAAGACGACGAACGCCGGTACCTTGTCTCGCTTCGCGACCGCGGCGCGCCATTCGCGCAGCGCCTCGAACTGGGCCTCGTCATAGGTCGCAGGGCATTCGGTGCAGCGGCCGATCTTGCGCTCGGGCGCGGAGTACAGATCCTTGCCGCAGGTGCGGCACTTCGCCGTCGAGCGCTTGGGGGCGGGCGCGGCGCGCTTCGTCTTCGTCGCCGCGACGACGGCGCCCTCGAGCGAGTCGCCCAGCCCGTCGAGGAAGCGTGACGGGTTGCGCGACGCCCGGCCACCTTCGTGGCGGCTGCGCGAGTAGCTGAGCTGCAGGAAACGGCGCGCACGCGTGATGCCGACGTACATGAGACGCCGCTCCTCCTCGATCGCCTCGGGCGCACTCGCCATCATGATGGGCAGCAGCCCGTCGCTCGCGCCGACGAAGAACACCGCGTCCCACTCGAGTCCCTTGGCCGCGTGCAGCGACGCGAGCGTCACGCCCTCGACCTTCGGCGCGTGCTGCTCGGACGCACGTCGGTCGAGCTCGGCGACGAAGTCGCGCAACCGCGCGCCGGGGACGGTGCGGGCGACGTCCTTGCTCAGTTCCGCGAGGGACTGCAGCGACTCCCACCGTTCACGGCTCGCCCCCGCCGCGGGCGCCTGCTGCGACCAGCCGGCGCCGCTCAGGACGTCGGCGACGACGTCGGGCAACGGTTTCGAGCCGTCGCCGCTGCGGGCCGCGCCGCGCATGAGCAGGACGGCCTTGCGCACCTCGTCGCGGTGGAAGAAGCGTTCACCGCCGCGTATCTGGTAGGGAACGCCGGCGTCGGCGAGCGCCGTCTCGAAGGCCTCGGACTGCGCGTTGGTGCGATACAGGACGGCGATGCCGCTGGCCTTCACGCCGTCGGCGAGGAGCCGCTTGATCTCCTTCGCGACGCCCCGCGCCTCCGCCGGATCGTCGGGGTAGGTGACGAGCTTCGGCGTGACGCCCCCGTCGCGCTGCGCCTGGAGCGTCACGCTGCCGAACGCCTGATCGGCGCGCTTCATCACGTCGTTGGCGAGGCGGACGATGGGCGGGTCGGAGCGGTAGTTGCGCACGAGCTCGACCTTCGCGGCACCCTCGACGCGCTGGGCGAAGGTGCGCAGATGCCGCGGCGAGGCGCCGGTGAACGAGTAGATCGTCTGCGCCGGGTCACCGACGACGCACAGATCCTTGCGCTCACCGACCCACAGCGACAGCAGGTACTGCTGGACGGTGTTGACGTCCTGGTACTCGTCGACGACGAAGTGGCGGTACTGATCGCGCACCTGACGGGCGATGTCCTCGCGCTCGGCGAGGATGCCGGCGGCCAGGAGCAGGACGTCCTCGAAGTCGATGACGCCGCGCGCGGACTTGACGTCCTCGTAGGCATCGAGCAGTCGCGCCATCGCCGTGACGTCGAGATCGGCGGGCTGACGGCCGGCGCGCCGTGCTGCGGCCGGGTAGGTCTCCGGGGTGAGCATCGAGACCTTGGCCCACTCGACCTCACCGGCGAGGTCGCGCAGCCCGGTGCGATCGACCTGCAGACGCAGCCGCCCCGCCGCCTCGCCGACGAGGCTGCCCTTCGTCCCGACGACCTCCGGCGCGCCCCCACCGATCGCCTGCGGCCAGAAGTAGCGTAGTTGGCTCAGCGCCGCGGCGTGGAAGGTGCGTGCGACGACCTGCGGGACGCCCAACTCGCGAAGGCGCGTGCGCATCTCGCCCGCAGCACGCGCGGTGAACGTCACCGCCAGCGTGCGCTGACCGACGAGAGCGCCCGAGTGCACGCCGTACGCGATGCGGTGCGTGATGGCGCGCGTCTTGCCCGTGCCCGCGCCGGCGAGGACGACCATCGGGCCGAGCGGGTTCGCCGCGACCTCCCGCTGCTGCGGGTCCAGACCCGCGAGCACCGAATCAGCGTCATGCTCGTTCACTGCTCAGGTACTCCTCGAAATGGTCGTTCGTCGCGATGCGGGTGGGCGGGTTGGTCGGTCGGATCGTGCGCCGCCGTCACGGGAGCGGCTCACCGTACCAATGCTCGATGAGAGCGCGCGCGATCGACAGGCGCCCCGGCAGCGCGAGGGAACCGTCGGCGAGGCCCTGACGGACGTCGGCGCGCGAGTACCACCCGATCTCCTCGATCTCGCCCTCTTGAGCGCGCAGCGGTGTCGTCACCGCACGCGCGAGGCAGCCGATCATGACGGAGGCGGGAAAGGGCCACGGCTGGCTGCCGAGATAGCGCACGTCGGTGACCTCGACGCCGGACTCCTCGAACGTCTCGCGCGCCACGGCCTGCTCGAACGACTCCCCTGGCTCGACGAAACCCGCGAGCACCGAACGGTGCGGGCCCTTCCAGCGTGGGCCGCGGGCGAGCAGGAGGCGCGAGTCGTCGGGGTCGGACTCGTCGACGATCGCCATGATGACGGCCGGGTCAGTGCGCGGGAAGTGATGCGAACCGTCCGCTTCGCAGCGACGCACCCAACCCGCCTCGACGACGATGGTGAGCGCCCCGCAGCGCGGGCAGTGCGTGTGCGTCGCATGCCACTGGTCCAACGCGACGGCCGCGGTGACGCAGGCGAGGTCGTCGCCCGACAGTTCGAGCCCGATGTCGCGCAGGGTGCGCCACGACGGCGCGTCGTCGCCGCCATCCTCCGACGTCGTGGCGGTAGCCGCGTCGCCAGGGCGCTCCCCCGTCGGCGCAGGCACCGGTGCGTCGTCCTGCGGGCGAAGCACGGCGAGCGCGGGGCCGTGGGACGTATGACCGAGGTAGAGGACGACACCGCCGGTGTCGAACCACTGCCGATCCTGGGCCTGTGGTGCGCGCCAGAGCAGCTGGGTGCGCCGTTGCGGCACCGAGGCGCCGCGCACGTCGAGGACCCGCGTCGTCGCGACGGCGAGCAGCCGCTCGATGAGATCCGGTTCGGAGCGCCGCAGCGCATCACGGTCGACGACGGCGTCGCCGAGGACGAGATCGGGCAAAGGTCGCGTGGCGTCGGGCATGCCTCCCAGGCTAGACGCCACCTCCGACATACGGTGTGGGGGTGATGCGCTCGCCCCTGCTCCTCGCCGCCCTCGCCGACGCCGCCGTGCCCGGAATCCGCCCCATCAAGGTCGAAGGCCTGCCCGTGCCGGCCGGCGACCTCTACCAGAGTGCCCACATCACGGGCGCCGACGGCCGGGTCTGGCTCGTCCGCTCCGCGCTGACTGGAGCCGCAGGCGCCGAACTCGCCGCATCCGACGCCCTCGTGCAATTGCTCACGCGACGCGTCGACTTCGACGTGCCCCGCGTCGAGGGCTCCGCCCGCCCGAAGGAGGGAGCGGCCGTCGCCGTCTACGCGCGCCCCCGCGGCAAGGCGCTCGACTGGCGCCACCTCGCCGGACGCTCCGCCGCGGCGCGTGCCCTCGGCCAGGCGCTCGCGCACCTGCACGGCGTCGACCCGCGCGTCGTCGAGGAGGCCGGCCTCGCCACCTACGACGCCGACACCTACCGTCAGCGTCTGCGCGCCGACGTCGATCGCGCCGCCGCGACGTCCCGGGTGCCGTCGGCCCTCATCGCCCGCTGGCGCGAGGCCCTCGACACGCCGGCGTTGTGGCGCTTCTCGACGACGGTGACGCACGGGCCGCTGCGCGGCGCCGACGTCCACGTCGACGAGGGTGAGGTGAGCGCCATCAGCGGCTGGGAGCATGCCGGCGTCGCCGACCCCGCGCGCGACTTCGCGCTGCTGTGGAACTCTGCGCCGCAGCAGGCGTTCGACACCGTGTTCGAGGCCTACGCCGCCGAACGCGCCGAGAGGCCCGACCCGAACCTGGAGCGCCGCGTCCGCCTCATGGGCGAGATGGAACTCGCGTACGCGCTGCTCGCAAGCCGCACGATGGGCGACGACGCGCGCGTCGAGCGTCACGCCGCGGCGCTCGAGGAACTTGCCTTCGAGGTGGAGGGCGACTCGAGTCTCCTGCCGCCGGCGCGCCGCGCGGGCACGGCGCCGATCGACCTCGTCCCCCCGCTCGACCCCGCCGACATCGAAGTCGTCGACGCCGAGGTCGGCGAGGAGGACGCCACCGTCGAGATCCCCGTGCGCCTGGCCCCGGAGCGAGAGGACCGCTCCGAGCACGCGGGCGCCACGCGCGTCGATGGCGACGCCGCGCGCACCCGACTGCCTCACGGCTCGTCCGAGGAGCCCGCGGCCTCGAGCGACGACTCGGCAGGCGCCGTCGCCGACGAATCGTCCGGCGGGAACGCGACCTCCCGCTGACCGCTCGGGCCGCACCCGCGGGACGCCCCGCCTCCGCGACCCGAGCGCGACAAGCACCGCCGTCAGCCCCCGACCGACCCGAGAAGCTCCTCGAGGTCGCGCTGCGACGCAACGCCGGGGCGATACGTCTCCCCCGTGGCGGCGTAGAAGAACGCGGCGTCGACGTCCTCGGGATCCAGGCCGCGCAGGCGCGCGTAACCGAGGGCGTAGGCGGCGAGCTGCAGCGAGCGATGACGCAGGGTCGGCCCCGCCGGCTTGGCTCCGGTCTTCCAGTCGACGACCGTGAACCCGCCGTCGTCACGCGCGAAGACGGCGTCGATGCGGCCGCGCACCGCGTACCCGGCGACGACGGTCTCGAGGGCGACCTCGACGTCGACCGGCACCCGATCCGCCCACTCGCTGGCCAGGAAGTTGGTCTGCAGCACGGGCAGCATCTCGTCGGCGGCCACGTCCTCGTCACCGAAGCCAGGCAGTTCGTCGAGGTCGACGAGGGCCGCAGCACCGTAGTGCCGCTCCACCCAGGCGTGGAACGCCGTACCGCGCCGCGCCGCCACCGCCGGTTCACTCGGCATCGGGCGCCGTAGGCGCCGCGCGAACAGGTCCTTGTCGCTCGCGAGTGCGACGAGCTGGGAGGCGGACAGGTGCGAGGGCAGCACGACGTCGCTGCGCAGCCGGGTGCGTTCGCGCTGTCGTTCGGCCAGGAGCAGCTCCATCTCCTGCTCCCTGTCCTCGATCGTCCCCTCCAACCCGAGCGCCAGTTGCCCGGCCGGCTCGAAGGCCTCCCCGTTCTGCAGCCGGGTGCGCAGCGCGCGCACCTGGTCCGCGGCAGGGACGAGGTGGGCGCGTTGGTCGGCCATCGCGTCGAGCGGCCACGTCGCCGTCAGGACGTCGGCGTCGAGCGGGTTGCTCGGGCGCTCGCCGTCGACCTGCGTCGGAGGCATCTGCTCCCAGTGCAGACGCTCGATGCTCGCGCCGAGATCGGGTTCCTCGAGCAGTTCGGTGAGGAAACGAGACGTCTCGCGCGGGGTCGTGCCGCTCGCGTACCAGATCGGAGCGGTGAGCAACATGGTGCTGCGCGCGCGGGTGAAGGCCACGTACGCAAGGCGGCGTTCTTCCGTCACCGCGTGCTTAAGGCCCTGCTCGCAGAACTCGGTGAACCGGTCGGCCAGCTCGTCGGAATCCTCCGCACCCGTGACGGCGAGGGCGGGCAGCCCCTGCCTGTCACCGCGCAGATCGTAGGGGATCGACTGAAGACCACTGAGCCAGCCGCGCGCCTTGTGCGGCTTGTACTGCCACTGCTCGCCCTCGGCCCGCGTCGAACCGCCGAGGCTCGGAAAGACCCCTTCGACGAGGCCGGGCACGACGACGACGTCCCACTCAAGCCCCTTCGCGGCGTGCACGGTGAGCACCTGAACCGCATGCGGGTTGACCTCGATGGCGGGCATCTCCAGGCCGCGTTCCTCCTGCCGGGCCGCGTCGAGCCATTCGAGGAACCCCCCGAGCGTCGGACGTTGGGCCTGGACCGAGAACGTCCCCGCGATGTCGGCGAAGGCGTCGAGGTGGGCCCGGGCGCTCGACGGGTCGTACCCCGGGCGGGCAAGCACCTCGATGTCGAGACCGAGCACGCGTTCGGCCTCCCCGACGAAGTCGGCGAGCGGCAGCCCGGAGAGCAACCGGAGGCGTTGCACCGACGTGTGAAACCCCCGCAGCCGCTCACGGGCGACGTCGGAGAGGTACTCGCCGTCGCGCCCACGCCATGACGCGTCGGGCAGTTCGCCGATCGCCTCGACGAGGCTCACCTCGTCCCGCGTGTCCTGCGCGAGGTCGCGCTCCGCCCGCGCACCGCGCCTGGCCGCCTCCCCATCAGGCCCGGGTACAGGCTCAGACGGCGCGCCACCGCCCGCGTCGGATTCGCTGCTCGCCGGTTCGGCGCTGCCGCCCTCGGCGCGCTCCTCGGTGGCCGCCGCGGCGTCGTCCTGGTGTCGCTGGTGCAACTCCTTGGCCCACGACCCGAGCGCTGCGATGTCGGCCGCACCGAGACGCATCGCCGGGGAGGTGAGCAGGCGCATGAGATGGTCGCCGCGGCTCGGGTCGTCGACCACCCACAGCATCGAGACGAGGTCGACGATCTCGGGGGTCTGCAGCAGGCCACCGAGCCCGACGGCCTCCGCGGGGACGCCCGCGTCGTGGAGGGCATCCAGCATCGGCACGAACTGAGATCGCTTGCGGCACAGCACGGAAGCGGTTCGGGGCGCCTCGCCCGGACGCAGCGGACGGCGCCGTTCGGCCACCCACTGCGCGACGGCGCGTGCCTCGTCCGCCTCCGTCAGGTAGCGGGCGGCGGCCAGGGCGCCGGGGCCTGCGTCGGGGCGGGGGCGCAACGTCGCCACGGGCACGCGCGAGGCCCTGTTCAGCGGCGCGGCGGTGACGTTGGCCGCGTCGAGGACGGCGGCGTCGTTGCGCCACGACGTCGCGAGCGAGGCGACGGGCGTGAGGTCGGATCCCGGTAGGGCGAAGGAGCGACGGAAGGCCGACAGGGTTGTCGCGCTCGCGCCGCGCCAGCCGAAGATCGACTGGTGGGGGTCCCCCACTGCCACGACGCCCGGACGCTGCTGCGTCTCCCCGGCGGCGAAGACGGCTGCGAGGAAGGCGATCTGCGCTGAGCTCGTGTCCTGGAACTCATCGAGCAGCACCATGCGGTAGCGCGCGCGCTCGATCGCGCCGATGGCCGGGAAGCGGTCGGCGAGTTCGGCGGCGAACGCGATCTGGTCGGAGAAGTCGAGCGCCGACCTGTCCTTCTTCAGCGATTGATACCGCTCGATGAGCGGGAGGATCTGCTGGTGGCCCTTCGCCTTCGCCGTGAGCGCCTTGCCCGCGTCCCCGAGGGAACGCTTTCGCGGCGCGAACGGGATCGCGTCGAGCGAGCCGAGGAGGGAGTCGTAGTAGGCGCGCAGCTCGTCGACGCTGCGCCGATGCTCGCTCAGTTCACCCGCGGTCGCGAGGACGGCCGCCGTCACGCTCGGCAGCTTGACGGTGACCTGCGACATGTCGCCGTCCCACCCACTCGCGACCTCGTGCGCGAACTGCCACGCGGCGGCCTCCGACAGCATCCGCGCATCCGGCTCGATGCCGAGGCGCAGACCGTGCTCACCGACGATGCGCCCCGCGTACGCGTTGTACGTCGAGATCGTGGGGCTCTCGCCGAGGCTCGGCGTGCCGTCCGGATCATCGGGCGGGCTCCACAGGCCACTCGCCTCGAGCATGCGCAGGCGCTGGTTGACGCGTTCGGCGAGCTCACCGGCGGCCTTGCGGGTGAAGGTGAGGCCGAGGATCTCCTGCGGGCGCACCAAGCCGTTCGCCACGAGCCACACGACGCGCGAGGCCATCGTGTCCGTCTTGCCCGAGCCGGCTCCCGCCACGACGAGCAGCGGCTCCAGCGGTGCCTCGATGACGGCCACCTGCTCGGGTGTGTGGTGATAGCGCTCCAGCGCGTCGGCGATGGCGTCCGCGCTCAGACGAGCGGGGCGATCCTTCGCCTCGGAGCTCTGTGGCCCCGACGGGTCGCTGGTTGCTGGGGTGAGGTCGTCGGTCACAGCGTTCGGCCTTCCGGCTGGATGGGGCAGGAGCTCTTGACGGGGCACATCGTGCAGTTCGGGTTGGCGGCCGCGACGAAGGTGGCGGCGCCCATGCCGTCAGCCGTGCGTTGCATGAGGTCGAACGCCCACCCGCGGGTGCCGACGATCGGTTCGTCGACCGCCCCGGGCTCGCCGTCACTCGCGGCGTCCTCGTCGGCGACGAGGGGCGGCTGGGCCTGGACGCGAGCGGTGCTGTTCGCGCCGGTGCCGGCGGCCTGGCCGAGCTGCACGAGAGCAGCCCCGGCGCTGGGACGCCCCGGGCCGAACGCGTCTGCCTCGAGCGCGGCCTGGTAGGCGGCGAGCTGCGGGTGCGCTGCGACTTCCTCGTCCTTCGGTTTCGAGCTGCCCGTCTTGTAGTCGATGACGCGCAGCCCACGCTCGGGGTGGTGCTCGAGACGGTCGATCGAGCCGGAGATCTTGGCTCGCCCGACGATCGCGGAGAACCGTCGTTCGGCGGCCTCGCCGGCCCATCCCGTGGCCGCCGCGTCGCCGAGGTAGCCCTGCAGCTTCTTCACCATGCTCTGAGCGCGCGCCTTCTCGCCGCGCGACACCCACGAGTCGCCGAGGCCGAGACGCGGCCACCGCTTCTCGAGCGCCTCGTCCATGAGAGCGGGTTCGTCGGCGAACTCCTCGGCGAGTTCGTGCACGAGCGTGCCGATCGTGCTCGCCCCGACCGACGGGCCGAAACCACCGTTGGTCGTGAGGAGCCAGTTGAGACCGCAGCGGTGGAATCCCTCGATCTTCGACGGGCTGACCCGCACCCACTCCTGCGGCGGGCGGACCGGCCTGTCGTCGCTGCGGCTGACGAGGGCCCACCACTGCTCGGGGTCGGCGCCGGGCACGTCGTGCTCGGCGAGGCGCGCCAGACGGCGGGCGCCCTCGTCACGGACGGCCTCGTCCTGGTCGGCGAGCATGCGTCGGGCCTCGGCGACGAGCCCGGCGAGGGTCATCGGCCGGGCGACAGGGGTGAACTCTCGCATCGCGTCGGCCGCAGCGCCCGGCGCGAGCGGGTCGACGATGTCGAGGTAGACGCTCGGTTGCTCGTCCTCGTCACGCACGGCCGTCACGACGACGTGCTCGCGCGCCCGGCTCATCGCCATCGCGAACTGCCGCGTCTCGTCGTGCCGGACGGCGGCCTGCCGCGCGGGCAGCGAGCGCCCGCGACCGCTGAGGATGTCGACGAGATCCTCCGAGCCGAGCACCGAACCGCGCAATCGCAGGTCGGGCCAGACGCCCTCCTGGACTCCCGCGACGACGACCGTGTGCCACTCGCCGCCCGCCGAGCCGGCTGCGGTGACGAGCGCGACGGCGTCTTCGTCGGGGGCTGCGGCGACGAGGCGGTCGCCCGGCACGTCCTGGCTGCGGACGTGGTCGAGGAAGTCGGCCACGCCCGCGCCGGGCAGCCGCTCGACGAACGCTGCAGCCGCTGCGAAGAGCGCGAGCAGCGCATCGAGGTCACGGTCGGCGCGGGTTCCGGAGATTCCCCCGGCCAAAGCGTTCGCCTCCCACGCCTCGGCGAGGCCGCTGGCTTGCCACATCTGCCACAGCACGTGCTCGGCGTCGTCGTGGGGCGGAGCGGCCTTCAGCGCGGCCGCCCCTGCCGCGAGAACGCGCGACACCCGGCGCGCAGGCGCCGCTTCGGGGCCGAGGGAGACGAGCAGCGCCGGTTCGAGCAGGCAGGCGCCGAGCAGCTCGTCGGAGACGCGGTTGCCGCCGGCGGCCAGTTCCTCACGGCGCAGCGAACGTCGCAGTCGTCGCAGCACGACCGGGTCGGCTCCGCCGAGCGGCGAGGTGAGCAGGTCGAGGGCGAAGTCGGCACTGACGCCCGCCCGCGAGGCATCGGCGTCGCCGTCCACCGGGGCCTGTTCAGAGCCACGCGTCCGGCTCGTCACGATCTCGAGGGCGTGCAGGAACGGCCGCACGGCGGGTTCGTCGCGCAGGGCCAAGGACGCCGGAGGGACAGCCACGGGCACCTTGGCCGCGTTGAGGGCGCGCCGCAGCGCCGACGTTCCGGCAGCGGCTCGCACGATGACGGCCATGTCCTTCCACGCCACCCCGTCCTTGAGGTGTGCTCGACGCAGCACCCCCGCGATGTGGGCGGCTTCCTGCGCGCCGCTGCGCAGCAGCGCGACGTCGACGCCCCCACCGGGGCGCGTGACGACGCTGCGGTGCGCGATGCCGTCGACGCTGCCGATGCGCGCGGTGACGCGTTCGACCACCTCCGCGAGCCTTCGGGGCTGACGGTGGCCGTAGCCGAGCACGAACCGTCGACTCGCGCCGTGCTGTGTCGCGACCTGCTCGAGGTAGCGCGGGTCGGCGCCGCGGAAGGCCTGCACCGTGACGTCGGGGTTGCCGAGCAGGACGAGCCGCTGACCCGGGCCGACGAGTTCGGTGAGGAAACCGACGGACGCGCGCGTGAGTTCCTGCGCGTCGTCGATGACGACGAGTCTCAGCTGCGCCCGCACCCGCTCGCGCAGCGTCTCGTTCTCGCGCAACGCCTGCGCCGCCGCACCGAGGATCCAGGCCGGGTCGAACGCTCCCGGACGTGACAGGGCGGTGACGTCGTCGTACTCGTCGAGGACGTCGGCGGCGGCGATCCACTCGTCGCGCCCGTGCTCGGCGCCGAGCCGTCGCAGCTGGTCGCTGCTGACGTCCCACTCCACCGCGCGCATGATGAGGTCGCGCAGTTCGTTGCGGAACCCGCGCGTCGTCAGCGCCTCCGCCAGATCCTCGGGCCAGGCAGGCGCCGCGCCGAGGCCGAGGCGGTGGCCTTCGAGCAGTTCCTTGAGCACGACGTCCTGCTCCGGACCGGCGAGCAGGCGCGGCGCCGGCAGGTCGTCCATCGCGGCGCGCATGCGCAGGATGCCGAACGCGAGCGCCTGCGGGGTGCGCGCGATCGGCTCGCTCGAGGTGCCGCCCACGCGGGTCGTGACGCGGGCGCGCAACGCCCCGGCCGCCACGCGCGTCGGGGAGAGCAGGACGCACTCGTCGGGGCGCGCACCACCCTCCACGGCCTGCGCGACGAGTTCGACGGCGAGCGTCGTCTTGCCCGTGCCGGGCGCGCCGACGACGTGAAGCACCCGATCGTCGGCCTCGAGCACGGCCTGTTGCGTGGGGTCGAGATCGAGCGGCGCCGCCGCTTCGGTCTGCGTCGCGCCACGCAGCGCCGGGGTGAGACGCGTCGGATCGACGCTCGCCACGACGCCCTCGACCACGCTCGGCGGCAGCGCAGCGATCGGCAGGGCGGCCTCGCCCTGGACGGGCGCGCCGGCCGGCGTCTGCGCCGTCAAACCCTCGTGATTCGTCATGATGTCATCCCAGCACAGCGCGCCGACAACGCCGGGATTCCGCGGAATTTTTCGTCACCCACCCGTCAGAACGGAGGCACCCAACCAGCCCGACGCAGGTCGACTCCCTCACCTCGCGTCGGCGTCCCCTCCGCCTCGTACTGCTCGAACGCCTGCGCCCTCAGCGCCTCCGGCAACAGCCCCCGCGCGTTCGTCACCCGCCACCACGGCCACCCCGGCCGACCGTCCGCGAGGATGCGCCCCACCTGGCGTGCGCCCGTGCCGACGACCGCGGCGATGGCACCGTACGTCGCCACGCGCCCCGGCGGCACGTCGGCGACGACCTCGGCGACCGATTCGCTCAGTTCGTCGCGTGCCCCGCCCGTCATGCCGGCCTCATGACGCCGCCGCCAGGCCCCCACGCACACTCAGGATGCGACCCGAGCGCCTCGACGATCCATCAGCCGCCGCGTCATCGCCCGGCGTCGCATCCTGACCAGAGGCCGCCTCCCGGCCCGACGCAGCAGCATGCTCCATCGCACTCGCACTCAGCACCCCCGCGGCCGCACGCGAACGCGCACCGCGCGCACAGACGAGCACGACGTCGCGCTCCCCCACCCGCGCGTGCACGGACGCTCGCGTCGTCTCGTTCCAGCCGCCGGCCCACGGTTCGACGAACGTCTCGTCGGCGCCCACCGTCATCCATGGCGGCAACGGCGCCGCCTCGACCTCATCGGGGTTGCGCACGTCGACGAGGACGAACCCCGCGTCCGGCCACTCCTGCGGCCCGATCTCGGCCACCGCGCTTGTCGCCGCCGCGCGCCCGTCGGCTCCAGGGCCACCCGCCGCACCGAGACCACCAAAACCATCAGATCCACCGAAATCAGCGAACCCTGGAGGCGCATCCACCCCATCGAGGCCGGCAATCCCCTCGAAGTACCCCGCCTCGGGCCCACAGACGCGACACTCGGGGTCGCGCGCGACGGGCAGCGTCGCCATCGTCGCGCCGAGGGCGTCGTACAACCGGATTGCATCGCGCGCCGGGGCGCCGATGCCGGAGCACAGCTTGATCACCTCGACGGCCTGCATCGCGCCGAGCACGCCCGGCAGCACTCCGAGCACCCCCGCCTCCTCGCACGTCGCGAGCCCGGCGACGGCCTGCGGATCGGGGAAGACGCACCGATAGCACGGCCCGACTGCGGGCTCGACGACGCCGAACTGCCCTGCATACTGCGCGATCGATGCCCACACGAGCGGTACGCCGAGCAGCACGCAGGCGTCGTTGAGCACGTAGCGAGCCTCGATGCTGTCGGTGCAGTCGACGACGACGTCGACCTCGGCGACGAGTTCGAGCGCCCGCGTCACGCTGAGGCGCTCGGGCAGCGCACTCACCTCGACACCGCTGTTCTGCGCCGCGACGGCGCGCTGCACCGACGTCACCTTCGCCGTGCCGATCGCGGCTTCGGTGTGGATGAGCTGACGCGGCAGGTTGGAGATCTCCACGACGTCCGGATCCATGACGACGAGGTGCCCGACGCCGCAGCCGGCGAGCGAGGAGATGACGGGTGAGCCGAGCCCGCCGGCGCCCATGACGAGCACCCGCGCCGCTGCCAACCGTCGCTGCCCGGTCACCCCGAAGCCGGCCAGCGAGTGGTGGCGCGCGTATCGTGGGGCGCCGGGATCGTCGGGCTGGGCGTCTCGCACAGGCACCTCATTCCGTGACCGGGCCACCGAGATGGCCCATGGGCGATAAAGTCGCACCCAGCTTATGACCGACGAGCAAGGAGCCTCATCCATGACCCACGTGGACGATTCGACCAAACGCGGACGCCTCCCCCGATCGGCGCGGCGAGCCCAACTCATGGAGGCGGCGCAGTCCGTCTTCGTCGAATCCGGCTACCACAGTGCGGCGATGGACGAGATCGCGGAGCGCGCCCACGTCAGCAAGCCGGTGCTCTACCAGCACTTTCCCGGCAAGCTCGACCTGTACCTGGCGCTGCTCGAGCAGCACACGCGTGAGGTGCCGCTCCTCGTGCGCGAAGCCATCGAGTCGACGTCCGACAACAGCCAGCGCGTCGCCGCGGCGATCGGCGCGTTCTTCGCCTTCGTCGAGCGCGAGGACGCGGGTTTCCGCCTCGTCTTCGAATCGGATCTGACGAACGAGCCCGCCGTCAGCGAGAAGGTCGAACGCATGCTGACGGAGACCGCGGCCGAGGTCGCCAAGGTCGTGCAGGAGGACACGGAGCTTCCGACGGAGCAGGCGACGCTCGTCGCCGTCGCCCTCGTCGGCATGTCGCAGGTCGTCGCGCGCTACTGGATCACGACGGGTTCGCCGATCCCCCGCGCGGAGGCCGCGCGCATCGTCGGTCTGCTGGGCTGGCGCGGCCTCGGCGGGTTCCCGAAGACCGGCGGGGATGAAATCGAGCGCTGAGGCGTTGCACCCATACGACGGGTGAGTCGCGCGGCCTCTCACCCCCTGGGATGATTCCGGCGTCGCCGATGGGGCACGCTGATCTCACCCACACGTCCACCACTGATCGCGTTCCGCACGCGACGAGAAGGAGGAGAACCATGGAGGTTCGAATCGGCGTCCAGAACGTCGCCCGCGAGGTCGTCATCGACTCGCACGAGAACGCCGACGCGGTGCGCGAGCACGTGCGCGCGGCTCTCGACAGCGGCACCCCGCTCACGCTGAGTGACGAGCGCGGCCACAGCGTCACCGTGCCGGCTTCCGCCATCGGCTACGTCGACATCGCGGCGGAGCAGAAGGGCCGCGTCGGCTTCGGCGGCTGACGTTCACCCGAAGCGGTCACGGGCGTTCACCCCAAAGGGGGTGGACGCCCGTGGTCGCGTAACGAAGGAATAACGCATCTAGCACCTCGCCGGTCTCGATGGTTGAAATGCGACCGCCGATTGGCTTAGGTGGAGACAAACGTTGGGACATATCGGAGCCCAGCCGAACTCATAGGAGACTCACCATGGGCATCATCAGCTCGATCATCGGCGGCCTCATCATCGGCGCCCTCGCCCGCCTGTTCCTCAAGGGCGACCAGAACATGGGGATCATCATGACGATCATCCTCGGCATCGTCGGCTCCGCCCTCGGCTCCTGGCTGACCACCCAGTTCGGCTACAAGAACTCCAACGGCGGCTTCGAGATCATCCCCTTCATCGTGGGCATCATCTGCGCGATGGTTCTCATCACCATCTACCTCACGCTGGTGGGTCGCAAGAACCGCGTCTGATCCGTCGCTCGCGCAGCTCCGCTGCGCAGGTGAAGAAGCCCGGCCCCTCCTGGGGCCGGGCTTCTCCGTTTCCACGATCAGGTCAGAGGTCAGGCGCTCACGCCGTGAGCCCCAAGGCCTCCATGCGGCGCGTGTGATTCGACGTCAGTCGCTCGAACATGCGCGTCAGCTCGGCGAGGTCCGCGCCGACGCCGGAGCCGTCGTCGACGAGCAGGGCCGTCAGCCCGTCGTGGGTCGCGGCGACGCGCTGAGCCTGACTGAGGGCCTCACCGACGAGGCGGCGCCCCCACAGTGCGAGACGCGAACCCACTCGCGGGTCGGCCGCGATGGCGTCGCTGAGCACGCTCATGATGAACGCGTCCTGCTCATCGCTGTCGACGGCACGCTCGACGAGCGAACGCGTCTCGGGGTCGACGTAGCGCGCGATCTCCGAATAGAAATCCGTCGCGATCGCGGCGCCGGCGTAGGCCTTCATGAGGCCCTCGTACCAATCGGCGGGCGGCGTACGACGGTGCCATTCATCGATGGCGGCCGTGAACGGCTCCATCGAGTCCTCGGGCTCGACGCCGAGGTCGCGCAGACGGCCGGCGAGCTGCTCGTAGTGGTCGAAGTCGCCGCGCGCCATGCGCGCGAGCGCCAGCTTGTGGTCGAGGCGCGGGGCGCGAGCGGCGTCCGCCACCGTCGCGAAGGCGCCGGAGAGCTCGCCGTAGGCGATGACGCTCAGCAGGTCGATCACCCCCGCCCGGTACGTCTCGTCCTCGATCGTGCGTGAAGGGCTCGGATCAGGCGTCACAGGCTCGCTCATGCAGCGATCGTAGCGTGGGCGTCGAACAGGTGTGGCGCGCGTGGGTAGACTCAACATGACCACGGGTGACCGATCGGCCCCTCCCGGCACGTGCGGGCGTCATACGACAGACGCCCACTCCCGCCGCCCACCTCCGCACGCGAGGCCGCGCGGCGCGCAGACCTCCGATCGGCTCTCATCATCCCCGGCGCGGCCTCCGAGGCCCCGGGGCGACACAGGAAGCACGATCGTGATCAACGACAACCAGCCCACGGCTGCCGAGCTCGACTCCGCCGGCATCACCTCCATCGAGGCCGAAGCGGCCCCCGAGCCCATCGCCGAGCAGACTTTCGCCGACTTCGGCATCCACCCCGACATCGTCGCCGCCCTCGAAGAGAAGGGGATCGTCCATCCCTTCCCCATCCAGGCGATGACGCTGCCCGTCGCGCTCTCGGGGCACGACATCATCGGCCAGGCGCGCACCGGCACCGGCAAGACCCTGGGCTTCGGAGTGCCGCTGCTCAGCCGCGTCACCGCGCCGGGTGAGACGTCGAAGGCCGTCGTCCCCGCGCCCGAGGGCAAGCCGCAGGCGATGGTCGTCGTCCCGACGCGCGAGCTCGCCGTCCAGGTCGCCTCCGACCTCGAGGCAGCCGCGAAGAAGCGCGGCATCCGCATCGCGCAGATCTACGGCGGTCGCGCGTTCGAGCCGCAGGTCGAGCGCCTCGAGAAGGGTATCGAGGTCATCGTCGGCACGCCGGGTCGCATCATCGACCTCGCGACGCGTGGTCACCTCGACCTGGCGTACGTCGGCTGCCTCGTGCTCGACGAGGCCGACGAGATGCTCGACCTGGGCTTCCTGCCCGACGTCGAGAAGATCCTCGCAATGACGCCGGGCGGGCGTCAGACGATGCTGTTCTCAGCGACGATGCCGGGCGCCGTCGTCACCCTCGCGCGTCGTTACATGACGCAGCCGACGCACATCCGCGCCATGCAGGACGACACGAGCGAGGCCGAGACGGCCTCCAGCATCGAGCAGTTCGTCTACCGCGCGCACGCGATGGACAAGGTCGAGATGCTCGCCCGCATCCTGCAGGCGAAGGACCGCGGCCTGACGATCATCTTCAGCCGCACCAAGCGCACGGCCGCCAAGGTCTCCGACGAGCTCATCTCGCGCGGCTTCGCGGCCGCTCCGCTGCACGGCGACCTCGGCCAGGGCGCCCGAGAGCAGGCGCTGCGTGCGTTCCGTTCGGGCAAGGTCGACGTCCTCGTCGCGACCGACGTCGCCGCGCGCGGCATCGACGTCGAGGACGTCACGCACGTCATCAACTACCAGTGCCCGGAGGACGAGAAGACGTACGTCCACCGCATCGGCCGCACCGGCCGCGCGGGCAAGACGGGCATCGCCGTCACCCTCGTCGACTGGGACGACCTGCACCGCTGGGCGCTCATCAACAAGGCCCTCGACCTCGGCATCCCTGAACCCGAGGAGACGTACTCCAGCTCCGAGCACCTGTTCGAGGATCTCGAGATCCCCGCGAACGCGACAGGCAGCCTGCCCAAGTCGGCGCGCACCCGCGAAGGCCTCGACGCCGAGCGCGTCGAGGATCTCGGAGAGACGGGGCGAAGCGACTCGCGTCAGCGCGGCGAGCGTCGTCCGCGCCGTGACGACGAGCGCGGCCGCTCGGGCGGACGAGGCGGGCGCTCCGGTGGTCGCGGCGGCGAACGTCAGGCCTCGGGAGGCTCGAGCGAGCGTCGCCCGCGCCGTGACGCCGCGAGCACCGAGGGCTCCGACGGTTCGTCGCAGCCGCGCCGACGTCGCCGTCGCACCCGCGGTGGCGCGGGTGAGGCGCCTGCCGCCGACTGACGCACCCTCCCGCCGCGAGGCGCCCGGCGCCGTCCGCACTCCTTCAGAGGTGACGCGGACGAGCACCGGGCGCCTCGCGCCGCATTCGCGCCTGCGTCATCACTCTCAGTACGCTTCATGACAATCGACCGTTGATCCGAAAGAGCACCCATGCCTGCCTCACCTCCGGACCCGGCCCTGACGCCGCCCGCGGCCGATGACTCGACGCCGCTGCCGGCCGATTCCGCCTCGCCCCCCGCCACTGAGACGCCTGATGAACGCGACGAGCTGACGCTCGACGAACGCAACCGCGATGTCCGCGTCGAGAAGCAGGACCCGCACGAGCCCGAGTCGCGGGCGTCCGAGGACCGCTCGCGCATCATCTCGGACGGTTTCGCTTCCTTCGCGCGCTGGTCGTTGCGGATCAGCATCATCATCGTCACGTTCTATCTCGTGTGGCGAGCTCTCACACCGTTCTGGGTCATCATCCTGCCGCTGATCCTCGGTCTCTTCATCACGACCGTCCTGTGGCCGCCTGCCGCCTGGTTGCGTCGCCACGGCGTGCGCCCCGCCCTGGCGGCGCTCTCGAGCGTGCTCGGCGGATTGCTCGTCGTCGGTGGGATCATCGCCGCGATCGTCCCGACCGTCGCAGCCGAGGCGCCCGAGCTCGCACGCAAGTCGATGGAGGGCGTCTCCCAGATCCAACACTGGTTGCAGGGCCCGCCGTTGAAGATCCCGGCGACCCAGATCGACAACGCGGTCAACGTGATCAACGACAAGCTCAAGACGTCGGGCGATGCCATCGCCTCGGGCGTCTTCAGCGGCGTGACGACGGTCGGCAGCATCCTCGTCACCCTCGTCCTCAGCCTCATCCTCGCGTTCTTCTTCATCAAGGACGGCGACCGCTTCCTGCCGTGGGTGCGGCTCGTCACGGGTGAGCGCACCGGCGCTCACGTCACCGAGGTGTTCACCCGCGCGTGGCAGACCCTGTCCGGGTTCATCCGCACCCAGGCGATCGTCTCGGCCATCGACTCGGTCTGCATCGGCATCGGTCTCATCGCATGCGGTGTGCCGCTGGCCCTGCCGCTGTGCGTCATCACGTTCTTCGGCGGGTTCATCCCGATCGTCGGTGCGACGGTCGCCGGCGCACTCGCCGTCCTCGTCGCGCTGGTGACGAAGGGGGTGACGACAGCGATCATCGTCCTCGTCATCATCATCCTCGTGCAGCAGCTCGAGGGGCACATCCTGCAGCCGCTGCTGCAGAGCCGCTCGATGTCGTTGCACCCTGTCCTCGTGCTGCTCGGCATCGCGGCCGGCTCCGAGGACCATGGCGTCATCGGCGGTTTCCTCGCCGTCCCCGTCGTCGCGACGCTGGCGGTGCTGTTCCGCTACATCGGTGAACAGGTGGACCTGCGCTCCGGCACCGTCACCGTCGCCGACCTCGAGTACCGCACCGATCGAGGGCGCATCGCGGCGCTGCGCACCGAGCGCCTCCGCCGCCTCGGCGAATGGGGCGCACGCGAGACCGACGAGGAGAAGGCTTCGCGCGAGGCCGTCGCGGACGGCGACGGCGACGCTCTCGCCGCCTCGACCACGAAGCAGCCCACGCATGGCCTGGGAGCCGTCGTGAGTGCGTTGCGTTCGCGCCTCAAACGCTGAGGGGAAGATGATCGGGTGCCCGGGTTCGAGCCGGGGCCACCTCGATCAGGCATCCGTCGACGTCGCGTCCGGCGCCGGGGTGAGCAGGGCTCGCTCCGGCGCCGTCGTCATGCCCGCCGGACGCCCGGCACCCGCCGTCAGCACCGCGTCAGCGCCCGCGCACGACTCCCACGTCACTCGTCGCGAGCGCGACGAGGCGTTCGTACTGGTCGGGCTCAGTCGTGTTCTCCCCCAGTCGATTCGGCTTGCCGTCGCCGTGGTAATCGCTCGAGCCGGTGACGAGCAGATCGTGCGTCCGCGCGAGGTCGCGGGCGTGGCGCACCTGCTCAGGCGTGTGGTCGCGGTGGTGGGCCTCGAGGCCGAGTAACCCGGCGTCGATCATCTCCTCGATGACGGCGTCGCCGACGACGCGTCCACGGACGTCCGCGAAGGGGTGCGCCATGACGGGCACCCCGCCGGCCGCGCGCACGAGGGTGACGGCGCGCACCGGGTCGATGGCGTAGTGACCGACGTGGTAGGGGCCCGAATTGCTCAACAAGTGCTCGAAGGCGGTGCTGCGATCGGGCACGACGCCGTTCGCGACGAGCGCATCGGCGATGTGGGGGCGCCCGATCGTCGCGTCCGGCCCCGCCTGCGCGAGCACCTGCTCGTACGTGATCGGCACGTCGCGTCCGAGCCGCTCGACCATGCGCTCGGCGCGCGTCACCCGCGACTCGCGGGCACGTTCCATCTCGTCGAACAGCTCTCCCTCGGGAGCCGGAAGGTAGGCGAGCAGGTGGATGCTGATGCCGCGATGGCGGCAGGAGATCTCGATGCCGCGTACGACGTCGATGCCGACGCGGCGCGCGGCGTCGGCGGCGTCGTCCCACCCGCGGGTCGTGTCGTGGTCGGTGAGCGCGACGACGTCGAGCCCCGCTTCCGCGGCCTCCGCGACGACGTCGGCGGGGCTCGTCGTGCCGTCGCTGCGGTTCGAGTGGGTGTGCAGGTCGATACGCATGGGTGACAGGTTAGTGTTGCTGCCCGTGAGGGCAGGCATGGGTGAGCACGCGCCGCGTCCGGTGCGGCGGGCCGTTGCCTGCATGATGGCCGGTGCGCTCGTGCAGGCCGTCTCGACGCTCGTCGCATGGCTCGATCGTGACGGCACCCGCGCTCAGACGGCGCGGCTCGCGCACGAGTTCCAGCGGCGCACCCTGCCCGCCGGGGAGTTGGAACGGGCGACGGATCAGGCCCGCTGGTTCGGTCTCGTCACGGGCGCATTCTGCGTCGTGCTGTGGTTACTCGTGGCGCGCCTGTGTCTGCGCGGTCGCGCCTCCGGGCGCACGTGCGCGACCGTCCTCGCCATCGTCTACACCTTCACCTTCCTGCTGTCCGGCGTGCGCTCGTTCGGCCCCGGCGCCCTCATCGGTGCGGTGACGATGACGCTCGGCCTCGCGACCGTCTACCTGCTGTGGCGTCGCCCGGTGACGCCGTGGTTGTCATCACAGGGCGCTGCCCGCGCCGCGCGCCGCACACGCTGAGACCGCTCGCGTCGCTAGGGTTTCGACCATGGTGAAGCAGGGCCCCCTCGACATGACCCCGCGAGCGCGCCGCCGCTCGCTCCGGCGGGCCGCTCGCGGCGTCGCAGCGCTCGTCACGGCCACCGGCCTCGTCGCGTTGAGTGCGTGCAGCTCGGGAGCCGACCCCAAGGACGTCTCGGCGACCCAGACCCCGTTCAGCGCGAGCTCCTCGGCGACGACGGCGTCGTCCAACCCGAGTGCCATCACCTCCCCCAGCCCCGGGTCCGTCGTCAGCTCGGACGGCGCGTTCAACTTCGTCGTGCCGGCTGGGTGGAATCTCACGTCCCAGCCGAAATCGGTCGCCTACCTGTCGTCGTCGACTCTCGCGCACGACGTCGCGCCCACGATCGTCGTCGCGCGTTCCAGCGTCACGCCTGCGCCCGAGCTGGAGGGCACGCTGCGCCGGGCGTCGCTGCAGGCCAAGCAGAGCGGCGCATCGGTGGCCGCCCTGCCCGACCGCACCGTCGGCGGTGAGAAGGCCGTCGGCTTCACGGCGACCTCGACGGAGAAGAACGTCGACCTCAAGCGCAGCTACGTGATGCTCGCGCATGACAAGGTGCTGTACTCCGTCACCCTGACCGGCGCGAAGGCTGACGCCGCGCGCGACGAGTCGGCGTTGACGGCGCTGCTCGGCAGCTGGTCGTGGACCAAGAAGGGTGACGCCGGCTCGACGGCCAGTGGCACGACTCCGGCGGCGGTGCCGACGACGAGCGTCGCGCCGTCGTCGTCGGGTGCGTCCTCGGCGCCTGCCTCGTCATCCGCAGCATCGAAGCCCGCCCAGAGCTCGGGCACCGCCCGCCCGCCCAGCGCAACCGCCTCGAGCACGGCCCGCTGACGCACTCCGCGCCGCTCAGGCGGCGGTGTCGTTCGTCGTCTCGCTGACGGTCCGTCGCACGACGCGCGCGGTGAGCGAGTCGGCTCCCGCGCTGACCTGACGGCCGAGCAGCGTGCCGAGCGACACCCCGACTGACAGCGTGAGGCCCATGAGGACGGCGTTGAGCAGAGTGGTCTGCCACAGGGTGTTCTCGCCCTCGGTGATGAACATCATGATGCCCCGGTAGACCGCCTGCCCCGGCAGCAAGGGCACGATGCCCGCGGTGATGAGTGCGATGCTCGGCACGTGCACCCGCGTCCCCACGAATGGTGCCAGCGCCCCGACGACGAGGGCCGCACCTCCTGCGGCGACGGGCTCGCTGGTGCCGACACCCCACATGAGCGTCCCGAACAGCAGCCACGAGAATCCGCCGGTGAGAACGGCGGCGAGCACGGTGCGCGGAGCGCAGTACGCGGAGACGGCGAAGGCACCGGCGATGAGTGCGGCTGCCACGATCTGGGTGAGAACAGAGCCGGCGAAGCTGCTGGAGCGTTCGACGATGACGAGGTCGACGCCGAAGCGCTGGGCGATGCTCAGGACGAGCAGCACGCCCGCGACGACGCCGCCGGTGAGCAGGACGACCTCATAGGTGCGCGCGCCAGCGGTCAGGTAGAAGCCGTCGAGTGTGTCCTGCGCAGCCGTCACGACGCTCATGCCTGCGAGGAGCACGACGACGCTGGAGGCGACGACCAGGGAGGGTCTCACCTGTCCGAGCCACATGATCGTCTCCGCGTGTTGGTGGACGACGAGCAGGCCGACGGCGACAGCCGTCGCGAACATCGCACCGAGCATCTGCCCGAAGAACGCGGAGACACCGGCGCGCGCGACGGCGTACTGGATGCGGTCCACGACCGCCGTGGACAGCCCGGCGACGAGGACCATGGCCGTGCTGCCGCCGAGCAGCATCGCGACGCCTGCTCCCATGAGCGCCCACGCGAAGGTGATGACGCCGCGGCGGTACACGTGCGGTTGCTCGAGGATGCGTTCGAGGGTGTAGAGGTTGTCGTCGATCTCGCCCGGGTCGTCGGGGTCGCGGGCGATGTCGCGCACGAGGGCGTGCAACGCCTCGAGCCGCGAGTAGTCGGTGCCGAAGTGCGTGATGATGCGCATGACGGTGATCGGGTCGCGGTGCACGCCGCGATGCATCGAGATCGTGACGGACGTGTAGGTGATGTCGACGTGCGCGCCCTGCAGCCCGTAGGCGCGCCCGACGCGCAGCAGCGACGCGGTGGTGTCGGCCACGGATGCGCCGGTGACGAGCATCGCCTCTCCGAGGCGGAGGCAGAAGTCGATGACGGAGCGCGTGTGCCACTCGGAGACGCGGTCGTTGGTGCCGCGCACCGAGATCGGCTTCGTCGGCGGCCCGCTCGGACGGATGACGGACATCGCCCGACCGCGCACCCGCGTCGCGCCGGTACGTGGCATCCGCGGGGCGCTCGTCGTGGCCGCGGCGGGTTTCGTGGGGCGGGCCTGCGCAGGGCGGCTCTCGGCACTGCTCGGCGCGGCACGACGCGGCGTCGGCAACGGGGTCGCCGACGGCGGTGTCGGGGTGGCCTGGGGGCCGTCGGGATTCACCATGTCGCGCCTGCACCTCGTCTCGTCACTTCTGTCGGCCCAGCCATTGTGGGGGATGCGGCGAACTGGGCGCACACCGTCCGCCATGTGTCGGGGGCCGGGGTGCAGAATGGACGGGTGAGTGAGAAGCAGCAGACAGCAGAGCACCGCAGCCGCCCGGGTGGGGCGGCCTTCCGAGAGTTCGTTGCCTCCGGGTGGGCGCCGCGCGGCACCGAGCCGACGCCCCGCGCCGAGGTCGCCGACCTGACGCCCGCGCGACGCGAGGCCCTCTCGGCGGCCTTCGAGGGGGCCCGTCTCGTCGTGCCCGCCGGCGGGTTGAAGGTGCGCAGCAACGATTGTGACTACGTGTTCCGCCCGCATACCGCATTCGCGTGGCTGACGGGTCTCGGCGCGGACCGCGAGCCGGACGCCGTCTTCGTCCTGGAGCCGCTGGCCGAGGGCGGGCACGAGGCGCAGATCTTCTTCCGCCCGCTCGCCGGGCGCGACACCGAGGAGTTCTTCGGTGACAGCCGCTACGGCGAGTTCTGGGTCGGTGCGCGACCGTCGCTCGAGGACATGGCGAACGAGCTCGGCATCACCGCTCGTCACATCGATGAGTTCGCCGACGCTGCGGCCAAAGACGCGGGCGCGACGGAGGTGCTCGTCGTGCGTGACGCTGACGTCGACGTCACGGCGCAGGTCGAGCGGATCCGCGCCCACCTCGACGAGGCCACCGCCGAGAAGGCGCAGGAGCGCGATCTGGAGCTCGGCCGGTGGCTGTCGACGGCGCGGTTGACGAAGGATGCGTGGGAGGTCGGCCAGATGCGCGAGGCGTGCGACGCGACCGCGCGCGGGTTCGAGGCCGTCGTCGCCGATCTGCCGGAGGCGGTGCGTCGCGGGCGCGGTGAGCGCTGGGTCGAGGGTGTCTTCGGCCTGCATGCACGCCATGCGGGCAACGGCGTCGGCTACGACTCGATCTGTGCGAGCGGTGATCACGCGAATACGTTGCACTGGATCAAGAACACGGGCGACGTCAAGGACGGCGACCTCATCCTCGTCGACGCGGGCGTCGAGGTCGACTCGCTGTTCACCGCTGACGTGACGCGAACCCTGCCCGTCAACGGCACGTACTCCCCTGCGCAGCGTGAGGTGTACGAGGCGGTGCTCGCGGCGCAGGAGGCTGGGCTCGCGGCGGCGAAGCCGGGCGCGAAGTTCTCGGACGTGCATGCCGCGGCGATCCGCGTCATAGCGGAGCGTCTGCACGGCTGGGGTCTGCTGCCTGACGGCGTCGACGTCGAGGCGACGCTCGACCCGGAGAACGGCCAGTTCCACCGTCGGTGGATGGTGCACGGTACGAGCCACCACCTCGGCCTCGACGTCCATGACTGCGCCCTTGCGCGCAAGGAGGACTACATGGACGCCGAGTTGAAGCCGGGCATGATCATCACGATCGAGCCGGGCCTGTACTTCAAGGCGGACGACGAGTTGGTGCCGGATCGTTTCCGCGGCGTCGGTGTGCGTATCGAGGACGACATCCTCATCACGGAGGACGGCAACGAGAACCTGTCGGCGTCGCTGCCGCGCGACCCCGACGATGTCGAGGCCTGGATGCGCGACGTCTGGAGCCGGTGAATCGTCCCTCACGCCGTTCCGGTGGGCAGATGACGACGGCTCGCAGGCTCACCCTCGTCATCTCCCCGCTCGGTGCGACACCGCGCGGGCGTCCAGCTCGAAAGAGGAACTGATCTGGGCAGGCGACCTGCGGCGCGGCTAGAGCTGCCGGGCGCCCGACGGTGTGCGGCCGCGATGCCGCAGAGCGCGACATCACGAGGCACCGGCCCCGCCGGTGAACACCATCGACGCGGACGCCGAAACGCTCGAATCCGCCGAGTTCTCGACCGAGCCTGCGAGGTCGAGAACGAGAAGCGGGTGCGGGCGTTTCGGCCCGAACGGCCGGCGCACCGAGCGAACACGACGGCCGGGGCGCATGCGCCCCGGCCGACGGTGAGCCGGAAGCCGGCCCGTGAGAGGAATCAGTACACGCTGACGGCTTCGCCGATGTAGAGCAGCTTGGAGCCGATGAGGAAGTCCTGTGCGGCGCAGGACATGCGGCAGCAACCGTGGGAGGCGGGGTAGGCCGGGATGTCGTTGGAGCCGTGCAGGGCGATGCCGCCGTTGAAGTAGAACGGGCGGTAGAGGCCACCGAGGGCGCCGTAGTCCCAGCCGGAGGTGACGGAGCGGTACGTCTTGTATTCACCGGAGGGCGTGACGGCCTTGATGCGTCGGCCGTAGTAGGTGAAGGTCTGGCCGTTGCCGGTCGAGGTGTTGAAGATGTACTTGACGGAGCCGCCGCGCACGACCATGACGATCTGGCGGCTCTTGTCGACCTCGATGCGGTTGCCGCCGCGACGGCTGCTTGGACGGACGCCGCGGTTCAGCGCATCCCATGAGCGGGCGCCGACGACGCCGTCGCGGGCGAGGCCTGCGACCTTCTGCACGGCGAGGACGGCCTGCTTGGTCTGGGCGCCGAAGGCGCCGTCGGGGTTGCCGCACCAATAGCCGAGGGCGTTGAGGCGCTTCTGGAGGGTGGTGACGGCGCTGCCCTTGCTGCCGGTCTGCAGGACGGGGTTCGCGGCGGACGCCGTGCCCGAGCCGATGAGGCCGACGACGGCGAGCGTGCCGGTGGCGCCGGCGCCGGTGACGATGGCGCGGCGGCTGATTTCGTGGTGCTGCATGGCACTTTCCCTTCGATCGAGATCGTGGTGAGCGATCTGGGCTCTGGCGCGGCCCGTGTACGTCTGGGACGCGCGCCGGCCGATCTCGGTTTCCCCCCCGGCTCGTCGTGAGTCGTGCAGAATCCGTACCGGTTCACCGATTCCTCATCATGCCAGAGGTCGTGGTAACGAGGGCGGGCTCGACGGCGGCGTCCTGCGCCGCGCAGCGCAGCTGCCGACGGGCGGGTGGGGATCGTTCTCCGCGTCGTTGCAGGGGGGCGACGCAGTCGCACAAGAGCTGCGGGCATCGGCTCACGGCGATTCGCGCCCGGCGTTCGCAACGAAATCGTGATGAAACAATGAGGGTATGACTGCCGCGAAGCCTGCCACCGACCGTCTTGTCACCGAGGCCCTCGCCAAGTCGGGGTTGCTGTGGATCACCTCGCCTGCCGGCTCGGCGCCGGTCTGGCACGTCCACCTCGCCGGGGTCGCGTACACGGTGAGCGGCCCGGGCGAGCAGTTCTCCCCCGAGCACCTCGGCCGCGTCGAGGTGGTGGCGCGTTCGAAGGAGTCCCGCGCTCGCCTCGTCTCCTTCGAGGCGGACGCCGACGTCATCACGCCCGAGGACGAGGTGTGGGAGGCCGCGACATTCGCCCTCAAGGCCGGGCGGCTCAACGCGCCGGCCCACGACATCGTCGCGCGCTGGGCGCAGGAGTGCCGTGTCACGCGCTTCACCCCCGACCTGGCGACGGTGGTGCTGCGCGGTGAGCGCCTTGATGCGCCGGCGCAAGATGACGCAGAGACCTCGGCCACTGCGGAGGCGGAGGAGACCACGTCCCGGCCGGCGCCGGCAGCAGCGAGAGCGGCGTCCGGGTCGAGAGCGACGCCCGCGAAGAATGCCGCGGCAGGTGCCTCCCCGGAGGCGCAGACGAGCCCCGCCGCGGCGCAGAGCGCTCCCGCGGCCGATCTCGGCACGAGCGCGCCGGGCGAACCGCGCCCCGCCGCTGCCGCCGCGGAGCGTGAGCACCGCGCCGCCGTGCGTGCCGAGGAGGCGACGCCGGAACCCGGCGGGTCCAGCAAGCCCGCCGACGCAGCGAACGCCCAACCGGGCGCCGATAGGGTGAACCCGTGAGCACCCGTGTCTTCGTCGCCCGTCTCGTCGGCCTCACCGTCTTCGACCCTCTCGGCGACCGCGTCGGGCGGGTGCGTGACGTCGTCGTCGTGTTCGGCAAGAACCCGAGCCCGCGCGTCATCGGCCTCGTCGTCGAGGTCGTGCAGCGGCGCCGCGTGTTCCTGCCGCTGACGCGCGTGACGTCGATCGATGCGGGCAAGGTCATCACGACGGGCCTGGTCAACATGCGCCGCTTCGAGCAGCGTCACAACGAGACGCTCGTGTGCGCCGAACTCTTCGACCGCCAGGTGACGGTCCGCGAGCCGGACGGCGAGACGTTCACCGGCACCGTCGAGGACATGGCGATGGAGCAGAACCAGCGTCGCGACTGGGACATGACGAAGGTGTTCGTCCGTGCGCAGGAGCAGTCGTCGGGCGCCTCGCGCGCCATGCACCGTCTGACGCGTCGGCGCACCGGATCGACCAGCCTGCACGACATCCGCGATGTCTACGGCCTCAACCGGCAGCACACCGAGCAGTCGGCTGAGCGGCTGCTCGAGACGTACGACGACCTGCGCGTCGAGGATCTTGCCGAGGTCATCCACGACCTGACGCCGAAGCGTCGCGCCGAGGTGGCGCGCGCCCTCGACGACGGCACGCTCGCCGATCTACTCGAAGAGTTGCCCGAGGACGACCAGGTCGAGATCATTGCCGCCCTCGACACCGAGCGCGCGGCCGACGTCCTCGAGGCGATGGAGCCCGACGACGCCGCCGACCTGCTCGGTGATCTGCCGCCCGAGACGGCCGAGGATCTGCTGCAGCGCATGGAGCCGGCCGACGCCGCTCCCCTGCGCCGGCTGCTCACGTACGACGAGAACACCGCGGGTGGTCTCATGACGACCGAACCGGCCATCCTGGGCCCGGAGGCGACGATCGCCGAGGCCCTCGCCGTCGTGCGCCGTGAAGAGGTCGCGCCGGCGCTCGCGTCGGCCGTGTTCGTCGTGCGCCCGCCGCTCGAGGTGCCGACGGGACGCTTCCTCGGCATGGTGCACACGCAGCGGCTGCTGCGCGAACCGCCACACACGTCGCTCGGCAACGTCGTCGACTCGACCGTCGACCCGGTCAACGTCGACGCGCCGCTCGGCGAGGTGACGCGCACCCTCGCGCAGTACAACCTCGTGTCGCTGCCGGTCGTGGACGACGACGGGCGCCTGCTCGGCGCGGTCACCGTCGATGACGTGCTCGACCACATCCTTCCCGAGGACTGGCGCGAGGAGCGCCATGACTTCCGCCAGGACAAGACCTTTCCGGGGGTGACGCAGTGAGCCGCGAAGTGGGTTCGCGCCGTGAGCGCGGGCGTGACGAGAAGCGGGACGAGCGTCGCGACGCCAAGGAATCCCGGGAGGAATCGCGTCGCAAGGAGGCATTGAAGGAGGCGCGTCGGGACTCACGCGACGAACGCGACGCCGCCGGCCGCCTCGATCAGCCGCAGGAGAAGCGGGCGCGCGTGCTGCCACGCATCGACCTCGACTCCGAGGGCTTCGGCGTCGCGAGCGAGAAGTTCGCGCGCTACATGGGTACGGCGAACTTCCTCATCCTGATGTCGGGCTTCATCATCATCTACGTGGTGGTCAACATGACGCCACTGAAGTTCGACGAGTACCCGTTCGTCTTCCTCACGCTCCTGCTGTCGCTGCAGGCCTCGTACGCGGCGCCGCTCATCCTGCTCGCGCAGAACCGTCAGGACGATCGCGACCGCGTCGCCATCGAACAGGATCGCTCGCGCGACGAGCGCAACCTCGCCGACACCGAGTTCCTCACCCGAGAGGTCGCCTCGCTGCGCCTCGCGATGCGTGAGACGGCGACGCGTGACTTCGTGCGCTCCGAGCTGCGTTCGCTGCTCGAGGAGATGGAGGAGCGCGGCATGCTCGCCATGCCCGATGCCGAGGACGACGATGCCGGCTCGTCGAAGCAGGAGAAGAAGGCCGCGAAGAAGCAGGCCAAGAAGGACGCGCGCCCGGAGGCATGAGGGCGCGAGGGCCCGGGTGGACGTGACTCAGGCCACTCACTACCACGCCGTACGATGGAGGGCATGACCACCCCCACTCTCGACGCCATCGGCGCTGCCCTGGCGACCGTGGAGGATCCGGAGATCCACAAGCCCATCACCGAACTCGGCATGGTCGAGTCGGTCGATGTCTCCGAGTCCGGCCACGTCGCCGTCACCATCCTCCTGACGATCGCGGGCTGCCCGCTCAAGGCGAAGCTGACGGAGGACACGACGAAGGCCGTGATGGCCGTCGACGGTGTCACGGGCGTCCAGGTGAACCTCGGCGTGATGAACGATGAGCAGCGCAAGAACCTGCGCGAGCAGCTCAAGGGCTCCTCCCCCGAACGTGAGATCCCGTTCGCCAAGCCCGGTTCGATGACGCGCGTGTACGCCGTCGCGTCCGGCAAGGGCGGCGTCGGCAAGTCGTCCGTGACGACGAACCTCGCCGCCGCGCTCGCCGAGCAGGGCCTCAAGGTCGGCGTCGTCGACGCCGACATCTACGGTTTCTCCGTGCCCCGCATGCTCGGCGTCGCGCACCGCCCGACGCAGGTCGACGACATGATCCTGCCGCCCGAGGCGCACGACGTGAAGGTCATCTCGATCGGCATGTTCGTGCCCGGCAACCAGCCCGTCGTGTGGCGCGGCCCGATGCTGCACCGCGCGCTCCAGCAGTTCCTCGCCGACGTGTTCTGGGGCGACCTCGACGTCCTCCTGCTCGACCTGCCGCCCGGCACAGGCGACATCGCGATCTCCGTCGCGCAGCTCATCCCGACCGCCGAGATCCTCGTCGTGACGACGCCGCAGCAGGCCGCCGCCGAGGTCGCCGAGCGCGCCGGTGCGATCGCCCTGCAGACGAAGCAGCGCGTCGCCGGCGTCATCGAGAACATGTCCTGGCTCGAACTGCCCGACGGCACGCGCCAGGAGATCTTCGGCGCGGGCGGCGGCGCCACCGTCGCCGAATCGCTGACGCAGTCGATCGGCGCGCCCGTCGAGCTGCTCGGCCAGATCCCGCTCGACACGACCCTGCGTGAGGGCGCCGACCACGGCATCCCCGTCGTCGTCGGCCACCCCGACGCGCCCGCCGCCGTCGCCCTGCGCGGCATCGCCAAGGGCCTCGGCACGCGCGCTCGCGGCCTCGCCGGACGCAGCCTCGGGCTGACGCCGAGTGCCAAGCTGTGAGCTGACGCGCCACTCGCGTACAACGAGCACACGACGAGAGCCGCAACCCTGCACGTCAGGATTGCGGCTCTCGTCGTGTGCGCGGAAGCGAAACTCCCCCGCGAGGTCGGTCAGCGCTCGACCGGCACCGGTTCGGTCGGGCTCAGGTTGCGTCGTCGTCGAAGGGCGTGACGCGGTCGGGGTGGTATTCGGCAGTGACGTGGGAGCGCGGGGCGGCCGGCACGCCGTAGGCGTCCTCACCGCCGGCGCCCTCCGCTCCGATCCCTCCGGCCCCGACGCCGTCAGCTCCGCTATCGCTGCTGTATGCAGCTGCGCCGGCCGCACCCACGGCGCCCACCGCTGTCGCGCCGGTCGACTGCGCGGTGCGCTCTCTCAGCCCGATCTCGCCCGCGATGTCGGCGTCGGGATCGTCGAACAGCGCCTCGCGCACGATCTTGCGCGGGTCGTACTGGCGGGGGTCGTACTGGCGCCAGTCGACGTCCTGGAACTCGGGGCCCATCTCCGTCTTGAGCTGCGTCTTCGCTCCCTCGGCCATCTCCCGCGCGGTGCGGATGAACGTGCGCAGCTTGTCGACATAACCCGGCAACCGCTTCGGCCCGATGAGCACGAGAGCGATGATGACGATGATGATGAATTCGCCCGAGTTGATGTCGATGAATGGAATGTTCACGCGTACGTCACCCCTGCGAACTCGCTCATGGGGCCATTCTGCCTGATCCGGCGCGACTCACCGTCACCCGCTCACCGTGCGTGACCTCGCGGCTGCCCGCGACATCGATCGTCGGGGGCGCGATCCTGTCGCTTCCGACGCTCGCCATGCGACTGCGCTCCGGCGCCATCGGCGCGGAATGCGACGGTGTGACGAGCACGAACGCGCCCACGCATGCCGCGGTCGAGCCGAGGCCCGCGAGACCCGCGACGAGCCCCGCCCGCACGTTCGAGCGGCGCCGACGCGCTGCCGGGTGCTGGCGCGTGGCATCCTGCCACGCGATCTCGTCCTCCCGGGAACCAGCCGCAGCGCGGTGGGGAGCCGCCTCCAGCACCATGGCCTCGTCGGCGCAGGAGCCAGGCGCCGCTGACGGCGGCCGCGACGCGCACTCCGGCGCCAGAGCGAGCAGCCCTGCGACGAGGGAGGCATGACGGTCGGGGTCGACGGGCACCGCGCGCACCTCACGAACGATGACGCGTTCCGCGTCGACGTCACGGCGGCACACCGAGCACACGAGCAGGTGGCGCGCCGCGCACCGCATCGACACCGCGTCGAGTTTGCCGTCGACGTACAGGTCGATGGCTTCGCCCAGATGCCCCGAGCGATACCGGCGGATCACGTGAGCCCCACGGCCGGGCGTCGCGTGAGCCCCTCCTTCGCGGCCTGGACGACGCTACGACGTCGCGCCTCACGAGCGGCGGGCGAGCGATGCGCGAGCGACTCGCGCAGGGCGGCCCGGCCGCGGTGGATGCGTGAACGCACCGTGCCGAGCTTCAGTCCGAGAGTCTGGGCGATCTCCTCGTACGTGAGGCCCTCGATGTCGCACAGCACGACCGCCGCGCGGAAGTCGGGGGCCAGCGCGTCGAGCGCGCGCTGCACGTCGTCGTCCAACTGCGCGTCGAGGACGACCTGCTCGGGCCCGGCCGCTCCGGAGGGCAGCCGGCCGTCGGCGTCGTCGGCCAGGGCGTCGAAGCGGATGCGCTGCTTGCGGCGCATGCGATCGAGGAACATGTTCGTCGTGATGCGGTGCAGCCAGCCCTCGAAGGTGCCGGGGCGGTACGAACCGAGCGAATTGAACACGCGCACGAAGACGTCGTGCGTCAGGTCCTCTGCGTCGTGGACGTTGCCGGTGAGGCGGTAGGCGAGTCGGTAGACGCGCGCACTGTGCTCGGTGACGATCTCCTCCCACGTCGGCGGCTGCCAGCCAGGCGGCGCCTGCTCGGCGACACGCACACGCGAGCGCGTGTTGACGGGGTGAACGGGGTCGGCAACTGCGCCCCGGGGGTTCGACATCGACATGGGTCCTCCCGACCGCATCTCGGCGCTGGCGCGCCGCGAGCATCCATTATCCCCGGCATGCCTGTGGACTTGCTGAGGGACCCGCCGGCTGGCCGCCTCGTGCCGCTGACGCCCAGTTGCGTTCAGGATGCGGAAGGCCCATTGCGAATGCTGCATTCTTGTCGCGCATTCCGAACGCTGCCCTGCTGCTGAGACGTCGAGCGCCTCGGGCCGCGGAGCTCGACGGCCGTCATCCGCGCACAGTGGGCTGCACAGGGGCTGGCGCCGCACTGCGCGCAGAGTCGGCTGCACTGGGCCTGGAGCCGCCATCGGCGCACAGCCGCGCGCCGACCCACGGATCGGGTGGGGCTGCGAGCGCCCCTAGGATGTCCCCCATGACCAGTTTCAAGCCCGCGAGCTGGGCGTACGCCGAGGATTTCGCCGACGAGCCCCAGCACATCGAGGCTGCCCGCATCCAGGGCGAGCACCTCGGCGCCACCCCGGTGACGAGCGCCGCGGGCGCTGCCCTGCGCATGCTCGCGGCGTCGACGGCGGCGCGCACCGTCGTCGAGATCGGCACGGGCGCCGGTTCGTCCGGGCTGTGGCTGCTCGACGGCATGCCGGCTGACGGGGTGCTCACCACGATCGACATCAGCATGGAGCACCAGCGCGCCGCCCGCGCGGCGTACCAGCGCGCGGGTTACCCGCCCCAGCGCACCCGCATCATCTCCGGCAGCGCCCTGACGGTGCTGCCGCGCCTCGCGGATGCCGCCTACGACCTCGTCCTCGTCGACGGTGAGAAGGACGAATACCCCGCGTACGTCGAGCAGGCGCTGCGTCTCGTGCGGCGCGGCGGCGTCATCGTCCTCGACAACATGCTGTGGCACGACCGCGTCGCCGACCCCGCGGTGCGCGACGAGACGACGAAGCGTCTGCGCGCCCTCGGCAAGGAGCTGCGCGAACGTGACGACCTGCTCACGACGCTCCTGCCCGTCGGCGACGGCCTCCTCGTCTGCGTCAAACGCTGACGCCGGCCTGCGCGCCCTCTGCGACGAGTTGCGCGAGCACGAGGCGCGCCAAGCGCTGACTCCCGCCAGCTCACCCTCGGCCACGAGTTTCGCGAACACGAGTGGCGACACACAGCGCGGCTGCCTGTCGCGCTGCCACCCAGCCACCGGCGCTGGCACGACGCGAACAGGCGCCTCATCCCCGGAGGGATGAGGCGCCTGTTTCGAGCGGTGCGTGACGAACGCGTCAGCCGACGCAGTCGGTGATCGCGGCGCCGAGGGCCTTGGCCTCGTCGGCGTTCATCTCGACGACGAGACGTCCGCCGCCTTCGAGCGGCATGCGCAGCAGGATGCTGCGGCCTTCCTTCGCGACCTCAAGGGGACCGTCACCGGTCCGCGGCTTCATCGCTGCCATGGGTTGACCCCTTTCGAGAACGCGCCACACGGCGCGCTAGGTTCTGCCACATCGTCGAAGCGTGCCGCGATCCTCCGTCGCGCCGAACACGACTCCCCGCTCTCGCAAGGGGGCCGGTGTGCTCGTCGATCAGCTTGTTACCCACCATTATTGCGCGTCCTGCCAGGCAGACGAAATCCATGTGTGAAACTCGTCACCATGTCTGCCACCTCTGAAGTTCTCATCGACGTGAGCGACGGCGTCGCCACCGTGACGCTCGACCGCCCCGACTCGCTCAACTCACTGACCGACACGAGCAAGACCGCGCTGCTCGCCGCCGTCAGGCAGGTCGCCGACGATGCGTCGATCCGAGCCCTCGTCCTGACGGGGGCCGGGCGCGGATTCTGCGTCGGCCAGGATCTGCGTGAGCACGCCGAGCAGCTCGGTGCCGGGTCGAAGGGCCCGTTCGAGTCGGTCTCGCGGTACTACAACCCGATCGCGACGACGCTCGCGCAGATGCCGAAGCCCGTCATCGCCGCAGTCAACGGCGTTGCGGCAGGCGCCGGGTTGTCGCTCGCGATGCTGGCCGACTTCCGGATCGCCGCGCCCACGGCCAAGTTCACGACGGCGTTCGCGGGCATCGGGCTCAGCTGCGACACAGGCGCGAGCTGGAGCCTGCAGCGACTCGTCGGCTCGGCCCGCGCGCGCGAACTGCTCTTCGATGCGCGGACGATCGACGCCGACGAGGCCCTGCGCATCGGCCTGGTCAACCGCATCGAGGACGATGCCCTCACCGCAGCGCAGTCATGGGCGGCCCGACTCGCGGCCGGCCCGACCCTCGCCTACGCCGCGATGCGCGATGCGCTCGAATTCGCGTCGAACCACTCGCTGGTGGAGTCGTTGGCCCACGAGGAGCCGCTCATGATCCGCACGGGATCGAGCGACGATCACCGACGCGCCGTCGACGCCTTCCTCACCAAGCAGCCCCCGACCTTCGAGGGCCGCTGACCCATCGGGGATTTTCATCCACATTCGCCTACGGGGACGGTGGCCCGTCGCTCCCCCCGTTCGCAGGCTGGTGCTCCAAGAGCCGCGCGAAGGGCACCCTGTGTCTGACGGTCGTCCCCGCTGGTAGTTTGGGGCGCCGAGGGGGTGCCGAGCGACGGTCCCTAGGGGGCGCGGCACAGATTGCCTGCGTTCGGCGCGCACCCCCGCCGTCAACGTGATGCTCGGAGGGCTCACGCCGGCGACGCAACCGTCTCACGCCCGGACCGTCGACGGCACCGGGCGCCTCGACCTCACCCCGCCAGACGTTCGATGGCGTCGCCGGCAACACACCCTGCTGCGTGATCGTTGACGTACCCGCAAGCCTGCATGAGCGAGTAGCAGGTCGTGGGTCCGACGTGCGCGAAGCCGCGCCGTTTCAGTTCTTTCGCGAGCGCGGTCGACTCGTCCGACGACCCGACGACGTCCGCCACGGTCGTCGGGCGCTCGTGCGCCGCAGGCGGGAAGGTGTCGATGAGCGCCTCGAGCCCACCGTCGGCACGCAGCTCGACGACGGCGCACGCGTTCGTCAGCGCAGCCTCGATCTTGCGGCGATTACGCACGATCGAGGCATCGCCCATCAGACGCTCGACATCGGCAGCCCCGAGCGCCGCCACGGCATCCGGCTCGAACCCGACGAAGGCTGCCCGGAACGCCTCACGCTTGCGCAGGATCGTCAGCCACGACAACCCCGATTGGAACGACTCGAGCGTCAGCCGCTCGAACAGTTCCCGCTCACCGCGCACCCGTCGCCCCCATTCGTCGTCGTGGTAGGCGATGTAATCAGGCGCGCTCGTGGCCCATGCGCAGCGGGCGACACCGTCGTCACCGACGACGAGCAGGCTCATGCGTCGCGGTCGCTCGACGACTCCCGCGACGCCGTGTGCCGGCCTCCCGGCTCATCACTGCCAACTGGCTCATCACCCTTGTCGAGCGCCACGGCCTCGCGTACCGCGCTCTCAGACGCCTCGTCCTCGCGCTCGTGCCCGCGCGAGCGGCGCTCGCGACGACGGAACTGGACGATCTCGGCCGCCTCGTCACCGGCCTGGCGGCTACGAGACGCACCCTCCGCCTCGGCCACGGCGTCAGGGCGAGCCGTCGTGGCGCGTGCACCGTCGGGCTTCTCGCCGAGCTGCGATTCCAACTCTCCGATCTCTTCGAACAGGCGGTCGAGCACCGCGTCGACCTGACCCATGTTGTACCCGCGCAGTGCCTGGTCGAAACGAACGGCGTCCACGCCCTGTGCGCCCAGGGGGCCGGGCGGCAACTCGAACGAAGATGTGCTGCTCGGGCCCGACATCGAGTCGACGCCGATGCGCCCGGCGAGAACCGCGACGAGCGCCCCGATGATGACGATCAGGACGACGATGAGGACGATCATCATGATGCTGCTCCTCAGGCCTCGACGGGACGCTCGCCCGCCCGAGCGGCGCGGTGAGCGTCACGGATGAACGCTATGGCTTCTTCTGCGGTGTCGACGATGACCATACGGTCGACGTCGCGCTCGGAGATCATGCCCTCGGCGAGCACCGTCGCGTGCAACCATTCGCGAAGCGGGCTCCAGAACGCGGTGCCGACGAGCACGATCGGGTAGTGCGTCACCTTCTGCGTCTGCACGAGCGTGATCGCCTCGAACATCTCGTCAAGCGTCCCCACACCGCCCGGCAGCACGATGGCGCCCTGCGTGTACTTGACGAACACCGTCTTGCGCACGAAGAAGTAGCGGAAGTTCACGCCGAGGTTGACGAAGCGGTTGAGCCCCGTCTCGAAGGGCAGTTCGATGCCGAGCCCGACGGACGTGCCGCCTGACTCGAAGGCGCCCTTGTTCGCGGCCTCCATCGCGCCCGGGCCCCCGCCGGTGACGACGGCGAAGCCCTCCTTGACCAGGGCGCGCCCCACCTGCTCGCCCACGGCGTACGCCGGATGCTCGGACTTGAGCCGCGCCGAGCCGAACACGCTGATGGCGGGCCCCAGCTCGGCGAGCGCGCCGAAGCCCTCGACGAACTCGGCCTGGATACGCATGACGCGCCATGGGTCGGTGTGGACCCAGTCCGCCTCGAAGTTCGAGTCGAGCAGTCGCTGGTCGGTCGTCGTGCGCGGCACGTGCTTGCCGCGCAGCGTGACGGCACCCTTGTGGTAGTCGTGCTCGGGGCCGGCCTTGCGGCGTTCTGCCTCGTCACGGCGGGCCGCGAAACCCGAATCGGCAACCGGGCCGGGCTGCGAGGCGACGTCGACCATCTCGTCGCCCCCGCGGGCGCTACGCGCGTCGCGCTCGTCGTCGTGGTGCGCCATCAGGCCAGCCATCCCTTGAGCAGCTCGAGTGCGGTGACGATCTGATCCTCGGGGCACCACTCGTCGTCCATGTGGGCGACGTTCGGGTCCCCGGGGCCGAAGTTGACCGCGGGCACGCCGACGGCGGAGAAGCGCGCGACGTCCGTCCACCCCTCCTTCGCGACAACAGGCAGGCCGAGCGCGTCGACGAACGCCTTCGCCGCCGGGCGGTCGAGGCCGGGACGGGCGCCCCCGGCGAGATCGTCGCACTCGATGTCGAAACCATCGAAGAACGTCGTGACGTACGCGAGCGCGTCCTCGGCGCTCTTGTCGGGCGCGAAGCGGTAGTTCACCGTCACCGTGCACGCGTCGGGGATGACGTTGCCCGCGATGCCGCCGGAGATGTTCACCGCGTTGAGGCCCTCGTGGTAGTCGAGACCGTCGACGGTGACCGTCTGCGGTTCGTACTCACGCAACCGGTTGAGGATGTCGGCAGCCTTGTGGATGGCGTTGTCACCCTTCCAGGGCCGCGCCGAGTGGGCGGCGATTCCCTTGGTGCGCACGTGAACCCTCAGCGTCCCCTTGCAGCCGCCCTCGATACCGCCGTTGGTCGGCTCGAGCAGAACGGCGAACGCGGCCCCCTCGAGCAGCTCCGGTCGGGTGCGCGCAATGCGCCCGAGACCGTTGTACTGATCCTCGATCTCCTCGCCCTCGTAGAAGACGAAGGTGATGTCGCGGTTCGGATCCGTCAGTTCTTTGGCGATCTTGAGCTGGACGGCCACCCCGCCCTTCATGTCGGTCGTGCCGCGCCCGTGCAGCTTGCCGCCGACACGCTTGACGGGCAGGTTGGCGGGATCCTTCGTCAGCGGCACCGTGTCGATGTGGCCGGCGAGGACGATGCGTTCGTCACGCCCCAGGTTCGTGCGGGCGACGATCGTGTTGCCGTCGCGCACGACGTCGAGGTGGTCGAGCGTCGCGAGCTCGGCCTCGATCGCGTCGGCGAGGTTCCTCTCATCGAGGGAGACCGACTCGATGTTGCACACCGATTCGGTGAGCGCGACGACGTCCTGCGTCAGGTCCAGAGAAGCCATGCCCACACCCTATGACCCGGCGCCGACAACCGTGGCACGGGAGACGAACGTCCATCGCCCGGGGAGCGAATGTGTCAGCGAATCGCAGACGGGTCGGCCCGCCACCCGGACGAGCCCACCCACAGCCGCGAACCCCTCGGTAGCCTGGGCGGCATGACTGATGCACGCACCGCCTGGGGCTACGGCCTCGCCACCGTGACCGCCGACGGCACCACGCTCGACACGTGGTACCCCTCCCCCGCACTCGGCACGCCTGACGACGCCACCAAGGCTCCGTCCGCGCTCACCGCCCTCGAGACGAAGGACGACGCGCGCAAGGTGACGACGAAGGTCGTGCGCACCGTCATCGACCTCGACGCCGCCCCGGACGACGCCCCCGACGCGTACCTGCGACTGCATCTGCTCAGCCACCGCCTCGTGCTGCCGAACACCATCAACCTCGACGGCATCTTCGGCCGGCTCGCCAACGTGGTGTGGACGAACTTCGGCCCGTGCGCCGTCGACGACTTCGAGATGACGCGCGCGTCTCTGCGTCAGCGCGGCCCCGTCAGCGTCTTCAGCATCGACAAGTTCCCGCGCATGACCGACTACGTCACGCCCAGCGGTGTCCGCGTCGCCGACGCCGACCGCGTGCGTCTCGGCGCCCACCTCGCCGAGGGCACGACCGTCATGCAGGAGGGTTTCGTCAACTTCAACGCCGGCACGCTCGGGCACTCCATGGTCGAGGGGCGTATCACGCAGGGCGTCATCGTCGGCGACGGCTCCGACATCGGCGGCGGCGCCTCGATCATGGGCACCCTGTCGGGCGGCGGCACGCAACGCGTCAGCCTCGGCGAACGCTGCCTGCTCGGCGCTGAATCGGGCCTCGGCATCGCCCTCGGTGACGACTGCGTCGTCGAGGCCGGCCTCTACCTCACCGCCGGCACCAAGGTGACGATGCCCGACGGCACCGTCACCAAGGCCGTCGAGCTCTCCGGTGGCGCCAACATGCTGTTCCTACGCAACTCCGAGACGGGCGCGGTCGAGTGCCGCGCCCGCGCCGGTAGGGGCATCGAGCTCAACGCGGACCTGCACAAGAACTGACGCCGCAGGCGGGCATGCGGGCTCGCGGCCATCCGAGCCGCGGCGCCTCGCGGCATTTCATCACCCGTTCAACCCCACGGACCGTCAGCCAGGCGTCACACTGTGAGCGCCCCACGCACGAGGAGACGACGATGACGAGCCACCCCGACCGAACGCACCTGGACGGCCCGACCCCACGCGAGGATCTGCGGGAGCTGCACGAGACGCGGGTGCCCGTCAGTGAGCGCGACCAGGTCCGCGAGAGTGGCTTCGACGCCTACTCGGCGCCGGAGCTGCAGGCCGCGTCGTCGATGAGCGGCGCGAGCAGGATGCAGCGCATCGTCGCGCTTTTCCTGCTGCTGGGCCTGCTCGCGACGTTCGGGATCGCGTTCATCGGCTGACGCCCGCCGCTCGCCGCTGCGGCCCCTTGAACCGGCAGCGCGCGCCCTTGCGTGCGGCGACGCCCCGTCCCCGACTCGGGGAAGGCCGTCGTACCGGCCGGACGTCAGGCATGAGGGAGGGGCTGCTCACCCTCGATGGTGAACAGCCCCTTCGTCCGACGGTGCGAGCGCGATCAGCGCCGCGCCGGCGTCACTTCGTCGGGTAGTCGCGCTCTGTCGCGCCGACGTACACCTGACGCGGACGGCCGATCTTCTTCGCCGCGTCCTTGTTCTGCTCACGCCACTGCGCGATCCAGCCGGGCATGCGGCCGATGGCGAACAGGACGGTGAACATGTTCGTCGGGAAGCCCATCGACTTGTAGATGAGACCCGTGTAGAAGTCGACGTTCGGGTACAGCTTGCGCTGCACGAAGTAGTCGTCCTTCAGCGCGCGCTCCTCGAGGCCCATGGCGAGCTCGAGCTGCTCGTCCTTGCCGTTCTTCTCGAGGATCGAGTGCGTCGCCTTCTTGACGATGGCGGCGCGCGGGTCGTAGCTCTTGTAGACGCGGTGGCCGAAGCCCATGAGCTTCACGCCGTCGACCTTGTTCTTCACCTTGTCCATGAAGTCCTCGGCCGAGTCGCCCGTCGACTGGATCTTCTCGAGCATCTCGAGAACAGCAGAGTTCGCGCCACCGTGCAGCGGACCCGAAAGGGCGCCGATGCCGGCGGTGATCGACTGGAACAGGTCCGCCTCGGCGGAACCGACCATGCGGACGGTCGAGGCCGAGCAGTTCTGCTCGTGGTCGCCGTGCAGCGTGAAGAGCATGTCGAGCGCATCGGCGGTGGCCTGGTCGACGTCGCCGCCGAACATCATGTGCAGGAAGTTCTCGACGTACCCGAGCGAGGCGTCGGGCGCGATGAACGACTCACCGATCGACTTGCGGTACGAGTACGCGGCGAGCGTCGGGACGGCGCCCAGCAGGACGGCCGTCGCCTTGTCGATCGCGGCGTCGTCCTTCACCGACAGCGCGTCGGCGTAGTACGTGCCGAGCGCCGGGACGACGGAGGCGAGGATCAGCATCGGGTGCGCGCCCGTGGGGAACGCGTCGAAGATCTTCTCCAGGCCCTCGGGCAGGACGGACGCCTTCGCGACGGCCTGGGTGATCTCGTCGAGACGAGCCTGCGACGGCAGCTCACCGTCGATGAGGAGCGCGGCGACCTCGAGGAACGAGGCGTTCTCCGCGATCTGGTCGATGGGGTAACCGCGGTAGCGCAGGATGCCCTGGTCACCGTCGATGTAGGTGATGGCGGACTTGCACGACGCGGTGTTGACGAAGCCGACGTCGAGGGTGACGTTGCCCGTCTCCTTCATGAGCGCCGAGATGTCGTAGCCGCTGCAGCCCTCGACGGCCTCGACGATCGGGAACTCGAGTTCCTTGTCGTCGGCCGTGAACGTGGCGTTGCCCTGAGAAGTCATGTGGGTTTTCCTCCTTGCGGACCGGCAGGGGTGTACCGGGTTAGCGAATGAGACGTTACCTGAGAATTTCCGCTGCTTTTAATCCGCTACCACCGGGTAGAGGAAAAACTTTGACTCTCCGTCAACCCGCTGTGAGGCGCCTCACAGCGGCGTCGACCCGTTCGTCGGTGGCCGTCAGCGCGATGCGGACGTGCTGCTCGCCCGCGACGCCGTAGAAGTCGCCCGGCGCAGCGAGGATGCCGAGCTCGGCGAGCGCGTCGATCGACTCGCGGCAGGGGCGTCCCTGCGTCGCCCACAGGTACAGACCGGCCTCGGAATCGTCGATCCGCCAGCCTGCCGCCTCCAGCGCAGGTTTGAGAGCGGCGCGGCGGCGCGCGTAGATCGCCTTCTGGGCGGCCACGTGGGCGTCGTCCTCGACCGCCGTCTTGAGCACCCGCTGCACCGGCCACGGCACGATCATGCCGGCGTGCTTGCGGACGTCGACGAGCTGCTTGACGATCGCGGGGTCACCCGCGACGAAGCTCGCACGGTATCCGGCAAGGCTCGACTGCTTGCTCAGGGAGTACACCGACAGCAGCCCGGTGTGATCTCCACCGCACACGCGGTCGTCGAGGATGCTCGGGGCGCTCAGCTGCCCCGCCTCGCCGGCGCCGTCACGCCAGTCGAGCTCGGCGTAGCACTCGTCGCTGGCGACGATGACGCCACGCGCGCGTGCCCAGTCGACGACCTTCTTGAGGTGCTCGACACCGAGAACCTTGCCGTTCGGGTTGCCGGGGCTGTTGATCCACAGCAGTTTCGGCGCCTGTGGCCCGAACTCGGTGAGGCCCCGCATCGGACGCGGCGTCGCGCCCGCGAGGCGAGCGCCGACGTCGTACGTCGGGTAGGCGACCTCGGGAAAGGCGACGACGTCCCCGGCGCCCAGGCCGAGCAGCGTCGGGAGCCACGCGACCAGTTCTTTAGAACCGACCGTGGGCATGACGCCGTCGGGGTCGACGTGGCTCGCGTTGCGGCGGCGTGCGTACCAGGCGGCGATCGCCTCACGCAGATCGGGGGTCCCCCATACCTGCGGGTAACCGTGGGCGTCGGCGTTGGCCGCGAGTGCGTCCTGCAGGATCTGCGGCGTCGGGTCGACGGGCGTGCCGACGCTGAGGTCGACGATGCCGTCAGGGTGCTCACTCGCGCGCGCCTTGGCCGCGGCGAGCGAATCCCAGGGGAAGTCAGGAAGGTTGAGCGCCATGCCGCCATTCTCGCACCTGCCACCGACATCCCCACCCTGCCCGAACCCCCGCGCCGCCAGGGCCGCATGCCCGTCGGCGAAGGGCGTCCACTCCTGCGATCTTCGTCACCATTCGCGATTTCCGTCCATCTCTGCGAACCGCCTCCCCCTCTGCGATCTTCGTCCACTGTTGCGATTTTCGACCACCTTCGCGGTCGACCCCCCGTGCTGCGGCGACGACATGAATGTGGACGTCGATCGCCGATGTGGACAGGAATCGCCGAAGGGGACGTAGATCGCGAAGGGGGACGTGGATCTCAGACGGGTGCGGGACATGGCGAACCCCCGCACGAGCCGTCAGCAGCTCGCGCGGGGGTTCGATTGGCGCGGGGTTCGAAAGGGCAGGATTCTATTGGCGCGAGCGAGGTTCACGTGCAGGCGCGCAAGCGCCCAGCACCTCTGGGGCGCGGACGCCGGCCTGCCGGTCCCCGTCAGGCCTCACCGTCAGCCCTGGTCGTCAGTCCTGGTTCTGCGGGGGCAGGACGGCGATGATCGGGTGATCCTTCTTGATGACGCCCATCTTGGCGGCGCCGCCGGGCGAGCCGAGGTCGTCGAAGAACTCGACGTTGGCCTTGTAGTACTCGGCCCACTCCTCGGGCGTGTCGTCCTCGTAGTAGATGGCCTCGACGGGGCATACCGGCTCGCACGCGCCGCAGTCGACGCACTCGTCGGGGTGGATGTAGAGCGAACGCTCACCCTCGTAGATGCAGTCGACGGGGCACTCTTCGATGCAGGCCTTGTCCTTGACATCGACACAGGGCTGGGCGATGACGTACGTCACGGGTAGCTCCTCGGTGGTCGCGTTGCGCCCGCCGGCCGACCCGTGCAGAGGCGAGATGCGGACAGCGAACGTTCTTGGTATCCGAGCGTCACGGTGCGATGTTCGGATGGGTGCCTCCTAGTATGCCGATGTGCGCGACTCGGCCGAAAACAAGCCCACCCTTGCTTCCACCCTGCGAGAGGGCGCACGGGTCATGATCCGTCGGCGGCTGACGGCTGACGAGATCGCCGCCGCCGCAGGCACGCTCGACGCGAATACGACCCTGACGGACATCGTCGGCACCGTCCGCTCCGTCGACGTTGGCCACGTCGTCGTCGACACCCGGCGCGGCGAGGCGCGCGTCGCCGTCTCCGACATCGTGACGGCGAAGGCGCTCGGCCCACGCCCCGGCCGGCGTGGCGCGCCGCATCGCGCGGTCTCCGTCGAGGATCTCGAAGAGCTCATGGCGGACGGTTGGCCGCCCCACGAACGTGAGTGGTTCGGACGCTGGATGCTGCGCGCTGCCGGCGGCTACACGGGGCGTGCCAACTCGGCTCTCGTCCTCGGCGAACCCGGCCCGTCGACGGCCGACGCGCTTGCCACCGTTCGACGCTGGTACGACGCTCAAGCGCTGCCGCCCCTGATCCAGGTGCCTCTCTCACCCGGCTTCTCGCCCGACGACGACCCCCTCGTCCAGGAGGCCACCACTCTCGGCTGGGAGGCGCTCCGCCCGGTACGTGTCATGACGGCCGCGAGCGCCGACGTCGCTGCGGCTGCGCGGCGCACGTCGACCAGCTCGACGCGCACGAACGTCTCCCCCGCCCTCGACGACGCGTGGTGGTCGCTCGCCGATGACCGGGCACGCACGCACGAGAGTGACGCCCGGCGCGTCCTGGAAGGCTCCGAGAAGCAGGTCTTCCTCGCGCTCACGCCGCCCGTTGACACTGACGGCATCACCTCCGGTGCGGCGGGCGCGCCCTCGGGAGCCGTCGCCCACGCTCGCCTGGCGCTGTCGCCGGGATGGGCCGGAGTGTTCGCCCTCGCCACCCGCCCCGACGTCCGCCGTCAGGGCCTCGCACGACAAATCCTGCGCGCCTGCGCCGACGAGGCGCTGCGCGCCGGCGCCTCGTCGATGTACCTGCAGGTCGCCGCCGACCACGCACCGGCCATCGCTCTGTACGAATCGCTCGGCTTCACGACGCACCACAGCTACGTCTACCTCCAGCCGAACTGACCACCGAAGCACCGACCTCCGCGACCATCGCCCGGAAAGGCGTCGCGCACGACGCGAATCCGGTCAGAGATCCATGCGCGCAGGCAGGGCGATGCCTCGAGAGACGCCGTTGACCCCCTGCCCGCACTCAGGGCTCAGACGCCCTGACCACCTTGAGCGTCGTCGAGCAACTGCGCGAGGTGGATGCCGCGACGTTCGGTGAGGTCGGCGATCTGGGTACGGCACGAGAACCCATCGGCGAGCAGCGCAGCGCCGGGCTTGGCGTCCATCGCCGGCAGCAGCTGTTGTTCGGCGACCTTGACGCTCACCTCGTAGTGCCCCTGCTCGACGCCGAAGTTGCCTGCGAGGCCGCAGCATCCGCCGAGTTGCTGCAAGTTGGCGCCGGCGTCGCGCAACAGCGCCGCATCGGGTGACCACCCCATGACGCCGTGGTGGTGACAGTGCGGCTGCGCGACCACGTCGACACCGGACAGGTCGGGCGCCGTCCACCGGTCGTCACCGGCGAGGAACTCCGCGAGCGTCGACGTCGAGCGCGCCACCAGCGCGGCGTCCTCGTCGCCGGGCAGTAGCTCGGCCGCGTCACCGCGCAGCACGGCCGTGCACGACGGTTCGAGCCCGATGACGGGCACGTGACGACGCGCGACGGGCGCGAGGTCGCCGATCAACCCGCGCAGTTGCTTCTTCGCCCCGTCGAGCTGGCCCGTGGAGATCCACGTCAGACCGCAGCAGCCGGCGCGTTCTACGACGAACGGCTCCCAGCCTGCGCGCCGCAGCACACGAACCGCGGCCTGACCGACCCCGGGCGAGAAGTGGTCGGTGAACGTGTCGACCATGATGACGACGGCGTTCTCCGGCACCATGCCACGACGGTCGGCGTCCTCGAAGAACCCGACATCGTTCGTGCGGCACCAGTCACGGAACGACTCACGCGCCAACGACGGCACCGAGCGTCGCGGATCGACGCCGGCGAGCTTCTTGAGCACCGGCACCTTGCCCGTCACCGCGAGCGCCAGGTTGAACACGCCCGACGCCTTGTGTCCCAACCGAACCCAGCGCGGAAGCTGCCCCAACGCGTAGTGCGAGCGCGGACGCACGCGCCCCTTGTACGTCTGATGCAACACCTCCGACTTGAACGCGGGCATGTCGATACCCGTCGGGCAGTCCGATGTACAGCCCTTGCACGACAGGCACAGATCGAGCGCCTCGTGCACCTCCGGCGAGCGCCAACCGTCGTTGACGAAACCGCCGGAGAGCCCGCCCTGCACCATCTCCTGCAGCAGCCGCGCGCGTCCGCGCGTCGAGTCCTTCTCGTCACCGGTCGCCGCGTAGCTCGGGCACATGACGTTCGTCGTCCCGATCGTGCTCGCGCGGCACTTGCCGATGCCGGTGCAGCGGTGGACGGCGCGCGCGAAGTCGCCGCCGTCATGCGCGTACGCGAGTGCGAGATTCTTCGTCAATGGCGGTACGTGCGCCATGCGGACGTCGGCCGCCGCCGGCGCGGGATCGACGAGGACGCCCGGGTTGAGCAGGTTCGTCGGGTCGAAGATCTCCTTGACGCCGGCGAACAACGCGAGCGCCTGCGGCGAGTACATCGAGCTGAGGTACTCGCTGCGGGCGCGCCCGTCGCCGTGCTCACCGGACATCGACCCGCCGTAGCGCGCCACGAGCTGCGCCGACTCGTCGAGGAATTCGTGCAGCACCTGCGTGCCGCCCGGCGCGCTGAGCGGAAAGTCGATGCGGATGTGCAGGCACCCGTCGCCGAAGTGGCCATACGGCAACCCGGAGAGGTCGTAAGTGTCGAGCAACGCGTCGAAGTCACGCAGGTACGCGCCAAGCTTTTCGGGCGGGACGGCGGCGTCCTCCCAGCCGGGCCACGCGGGCAGGTCCCTCGGCGAGCGCCCCGCAAGGCCGGCGCCGTCCTCACGCACCTTCCACAGCGCACTCGTCTCCGCGGCGTCGAGCACGACGCGCCCGTCGACCGCCCCGCAGCCGACGAGACACGCCTCGGCGCGCGCGAGCACCTCGTCGCGATCGTCGCCGGCGATCTCGACGAGCAGCCACCCCGACCCCTTCGGCAGCGCCGGGACAGCCTGCGCGCCGCGCCGCGCGATGAGGACGTCGACGAGCCGCCGGTCGATGCCCTCGCACGCCGTCGGCGTGAACTGACGCACGAGCGGCGCGGCGTCACCGGCGGCCGGCATGTCGTCGTAGCCGAGGACGACGAGGATGCGGAACGCCGGTTCCGTCACGAGCCCGACGGTGGCCTCCGTCAGCACCCCGAGCGTGCCCTCGGTGCCGGCCATGAAGCGTGTGACGTCGAACCCGCGTTCCGGCAGCAGCGTCTCCATCGCGTAGCCGGAGACCTGACGATCGAAGCGCCCGAACTCCTGCCGGATCGTCGCGAGGTTCGCGCCGACGAGGTCGTCGAGGCGCCCGAGGTAGGGGTGCGCGCCGGTCAGCGCGTCGCGCGACGCCCCGTGATCGAGGCGCACGAGCTCGCCCCCGGCCGTCGCCATCTCGAGCGAGAGCAGGTTGTCGCTCGTCTTGCCATACGCGAACGCCCGCGACCCGCACGCGTTGTTGCCGATCATCCCGCCGATCGTGCATCGCGTGTGCGACGACGGGTCCGGCCCGAAGCGCACCCCGTGCGGCAGCACCGCGCGCTGCAGGCTCTGATGCACCGCGCCGGGTTCGACGACGGCGCGCCGGTTCGCGACGTCGAGGTCGAGCACCTTGTTCATGTGCGTGCTGAAATCCATGACGATGCCGGGCCCGACGGCGTTGCCGGCGCATGACGTGCCCGCGCCGCGTGCGGTGATCGGCACGCCCAGACTGCGCGCGACGGCGAGGGTCTCGAGCACGTCATCGGTGCGGCGCGGACGCACGATCGCGCGCGGCAGCACGCGGTACAGGCTCGCGTCACTCGAGTACGCGGCACGCTCGACACCGCTGACGAGGACGTCGGTGACCTCGTGATGACGCAGCTCGTGCGCGATGCGCCCGACGTCGATCGTGGCGGCATGCGCCGTGACGTCGGCGGCGGGCGTGAACGGGATGCTCGGCGTACTCACGCATTCATTGTGCCGCGCCGCCCCTGGGCGCGTCGGGCAGCGTCGCAGATCAAGACAGGCCCCGGGTCCGTACGGCACAGTGGCGTCATGACGACCGCGACGCACGAAGCTACTGTCGAACAGACCTCCCTGACCACCGATGACGGCCTGACGCTCGCCGCGACGTGGCACCGACTCGCCGTCTCGTCGGCTGACGAATCGTCGGCTGGCGACTCGTCTGGCGAAGGCATGCCGACCGGCCGCACGCCGAAGCGTCCCGTCGTCGTCGCGGTGCACGGCTACCCGGACGACCAGCGGGTCTGGGACGCGATGATCCCGCACCTCATCCCCCGCGCCGACGTCCTCACCTACGACACCCGCGGGTCGGGCCGTTCCGACGCGCCGCCGTCACGCGACGGCTACGCCCTCGACAAGTTGCGCCGCGACGTCGATCGGGCCGTCACCGCAGCAGCCGAGAACGGGCATGAGGTTCATCTGCTCGCCCACGACTGGGGTTCGATCCAGGCCTGGCAGGCCGTGACGGACGACGGCGCGGCCTCCTGCGTCAGCAGCTTCACGACGATCTCGGGCCCCTGTCTCGACCATGCGTCCCGCTGGATGCACGCGATGGCCCGTGGTTCGACCCACGATCGTCTGCTCCTCGCGCAGCAGGCCGCGTCGTCGACGTACATCGCGTTCTTCCAGACCCCGCTGCTTCCGGAACTCGTCATCCGCAGCGGCGCGTTCAGCCGGCTGCTGCAGCGCGGCGACGGTGCCGAGCGCGAGCGCCGCGACATGCTCGACGGCCTCGAGCTGTACCGCGCCAACATGGGGCTGCGCCGGCGCGGCTCCAGCGCGGACGCGACCTGCGGGCCTCGTCGCACCGACGTGCCGACTCAGATCGTCGTGCCGACGAAGGACCGCTACGTCCGCGAACCCATCGCCACGCACGGCGCGGCCTACGCCGCGACGTCCCGCGTGCGGCGTCTCGACGCCGGGCACTGGGCCGTGCGCTCGCACGCCGGCGACGTCGCCGACCTCGTCATCGAGCACGCCGGCCTCTGAGACCGGCGCGCCGACATCACGACGAGCCGACGCAGGTGATGATGTCGTCGGGTTGGTACTTCGTGTGGATCTTGTCGGTGCGCACCACGTTCGAGCCCTTCTTGAGGGTGCGCCACACGTCGACCTGGAAGCCTGGCGTGCCGTTTCCGACGGAGTTCTCGCACCCCTTGACGTTCTTCACGGTGCGTTGCTTCGGCTGCACCACGTCGGTCTTCGGCCCCGTCTTCGTCGACACGTCGTACTGGCGTGTGCCGTAGAAGTCCATGACGACCTTGTTGCCGCTCGTGCCCGCCTTGATGAGGATGAGGTGGCCGGTGTCGTTCGTCCACGTGTTGTCGACGCCGGGGTTCCACAGCGTCGCCTCACGACCCATCGGGTAGCGATCGATGTAGACATCGTGCGGGGTGTGCTCGTCGAGCTGCACGCCCGCGAAGAACGCCGTGTTGTAGAGCACCGTCGAGACCTGGGAGACGCCGCCGCCCATGCCGTCGACGTGGATGCCGCCCTGCAGCGTGCCCGCCTCGACGTAGCCCTTCTCCTTCGTCAACGAGTACCCCAGGGCCCGCAACAGTGAGAACTGCTCACCGGGTCTGACCACCATCCCGTTGAGCGTCGCGAGCGCCGTCTCGATGTTGTGGGTGCGCGCGGCGTTCTCGGCGCCGCCGGGCAACTTGGACTCGAAGTGCGCCATCGACGTGGTGGGCAGCGACGAGACGTCGATGTCCTTCTCGGTCACCTGCGGCTGCATCGGCTTCATGGGCAGGTTGGCGACGTGGTTGCCCGTCAGTGCGGCCGCGACGACCGACTGCACCTTCGAGGCGTCGATCTGCTGGCCGGCCTTGCCCGGCTGCACGCTCGGCTTCCCGTCCTTCCACACGACCTTCGCGTCCGTCGCGATGTCGTTCTGCATGTCGGTGCTGCGCTCGAGGACGTGGGCGAGCAGTGCGTCCGCGTCGACCTTGATGGAGGGCTTTCCGTGCGCGTCCGTGTCGGAGGAGATGACCTCGGAGACATCGGAGGGTTTCATCGTCACGGTCTCGCCATTGGCCTTGACCTGCAGCGGCTCGGACATCGCCTTCTTCGCATCGCCCGCCGCGAACGCGGTGACGGCGTCCTGCGTCGCGTCGGCCTGCTTGTCGACGAGCTTCGTGGTGTAGGCCGTGGTGCCCGGCCAGTGCTCGGCGACGTCCTTCGCGACCGCCTTCTCGTCGACGCTCTTGCCCGGCGCGCCCTCGACGACGACGACCTCACCGTTGATGAACTTCACCTTGCCCTGCGTGGGCGCGCCCTTGATCGAGGTGCCCGCCGAGCCCTTGACGAGACGCGCCAGCGCCGCTTCGTCGACCGTGTACCGCGGCGTGGCGGCGCCGCCGTCACCGCTGATGTGATGGATGAGGCGGGCCGGCGACAGGCTGAACCCGGTGACGCCGTCGAGCGTGCGCGCCACGTCCGGCTTCCAGGCGCTGGACGGCTCGAACGCGAACTTCTGCCCGTCGGCCGTGACGGTGGCCTGCTGCTGCGCCCCCGGGCCCGGCAGGCCGGAGACCTGACGCGAGGCCTGTTCCATCGTCATCCCGCCGATGCTGCGGCCCGCGACGGTCGTACCGCCCGCGATCGTGTCCTTGTAGTGGTAGCAGGCCCCGACGTAGCCGATCGCCGCCACGGCGAGCACACCGGCGCCCCCGAACCAGGCCAGATGCCTGCGCCGACGCGTGCCGTCCGGCTGCGTCGCCTGCACCTGCTCGTCGTCCGCCACGGTGACCTCCTGCATGTCTCGAACCCGCGAAAACCCCGCGCCACGGGTCGCACCATTGCACCACGAACGGCGGCGTCCGACGATCTGGGCACGAGCGACGCGTCAGCGCAACCGGCCGAATGCGCCCCGGTAGTACGTGAGGGCGTCCTCGGGAGCGTCGCCGACGGCGAGCGTCAGCACCTCACCGACGACGATCGTGTGGTCGCCCGCGTCGAGGGTCGAGACCGTGCGGCACTCGAACTCCGCGAGGGCGTCGTCGACGAGGGCGAGACCCGTCGCGTCACCGCGGTGGTGCGGCACGCGGTCGAGCTGGCCGTGCAGCGGACGCCCGCGCGTCGCGAGCCACGACGCGATCGGCTTCGCACTGGCACCGAGCAGGGAGACCGCCCATTCGCCGCGCTCCATGACCGCCTCGAAGAAGCGGGCCTCGCGTTCGACGCTGATGAGCATGAGAACGGGGTCGAGCGAGACACTCGTCAACGAGTTGATCGTCATGGCATGGTCGATGTCGCCGACGCGCGTCGTCACGACGCTGACGCCCGTCGCGAGACGACCGATGGCCTTGCGGTAGTGGTCGGGGTCGACCGGTTCGTGGTGGGAGGTCATGCGATCAGCTCCGGGCGGGTCGCGCTCGGCGTGGCGTTCTCGGCGCCGACGATGCGGCGGCGAGCGCGGGCGTCGTACTCGGTGAACCCCTCACGTCCCGAAAGACGTGCGGCGACGTCGTTGGAGAGCGCGTAGACCTCGTCGGCGACGCTGACCTGCGTGCGGTGCTCGCGCAGCGCCTTGATCTGGAGGCTGACGGCGGCGTCATCGGCGACCGCGTGCGTCACGTCGTCGTCGGGCACGACGGACGGCGGGTAGGCGTCGCCGCGCTCGGGGACCACGAAGCCCGTCTCCCGGAGGAACTCGGGCGAGCACATCGCGTGCAGCCAGGCGCGATCCTCCTGTGCCCACGACTGCGGCGTCAGGGTGATGAACAGCGCCGGCTGCGTGGCGGATGCGGCGAGCGCGGCGACCGTCACCTCGTGCGTGCGGATGTGGTCGGGATGGCCGTAGCCGCCCTGCTCGTCATACGTGACGACGACGTCGGGCGCGAGCGCGTCGACGTACGCGGCGACGTCGGCAGCGACGGCCTCGATGTCGGCGCCCGTGAACGCCCGGGGGTGGGATGCCGACGGCGTGCCCGCCATGCCCGAATCGCGGTACGTGCGCGCCTCAGGGCGGTTCGCGAGAGCGCGGAAGGCGTCGTCACCGAGGACGACCGACGACGTCACCCCCATCGCCGTCATCGCGCGGCGCAGTTCCTCGCGACGCACCGGAGCGAGCTCGTCCGCGACGTCGTCGGGACGCGCTGAGCCGGCGGGCAGTTCGAGGTGTTTGAGGTCGTCAGGGATGACCTCGCCCTCCTCCCCCAGCGTGCAGGTGAGCACGTGCACCTCGTCACCCCGCGCGACGTGATGCGCCATCGTCACACCCGTCCACAGCGATTCGTCATCAGGATGCGCATGCGCGAAGAGAAGCCGAGCCATGAGGTCAACCTTCGTCCTCCACGCGCCGAAACGCAAAGAGCGCAGTGGCTGCATGCCTGGGGTCGAAGGCTCAGCGGCGGTAGCGCACCGCCCCGTCCTCGAACCGGAACCCGATCGGAAACTCCGTGGTGATGACGCCGTCGGCGTAGTTCACATGCACCGCGTCGGCGTACTCTGCCGCTTCGGTGGCCGTCGCGAACACCCCGAGGACGGTGTTGTGGGGCGTCTCGTCGTGCTGAACGATCCAGACGCTCTCCCGGTTCTTCTTCATGGCCCCACTCTGCCGCACGCGAAACGGCCGGCCACCCTCGTTCGGGGGTGGCCGGCCGTTCGTCGATCGTCAGCTGATCAGGTCAGCTCTTGTTCGCGTTGCGAACACGCGACGCGGTGCGCGCGCGCTCACCGGCGTTGAGCACGACCTTGCGGATGCGCACGGCCGTCGGGGTGACCTCGCAGCACTCGTCCTCACGGCAGAACTCGAGGCTCTGCTCGAGGGAGAGCTGACGCGGCGGGATGACCTTCTCGAAGTTGTCGGCGGACGACGCGCGAACGTTCGTCAGCTTCTTCTCCTTGGTGATGTTGACGTCCATGTCATCGGCGCGGCTGTTCTCGCCGACGATCATGCCCTCGTACACCTCGGTGCCCGGCTCGACGAACAGCGTGCCACGCTCCTGCAGGTTGACCATCGCGTACGACGTGACGGGGCCCGTACGGTCGGCGACGAGCGACCCGGCGACGCGCGTCGTGATCGTGCCCGCCCACGGCTCGTAACCCTCGGCCGTCGAGTGCGCGATACCCGTACCGCGCGTCTCGGTGAGGAACTCGGTGCGGAAGCCGATGAGGCCACGCGCGGGGACGACGAACTCCATGCGGATCCAACCGGTTCCGTGGTTCGTCATCTGCTCCATGCGGCCCTTGCGGGCAGCGAGCAGCTGCGTGATGGCGCCGAGGTACTCCTCGGGCGTGTCGATCGTCAGGCGCTCGAACGGCTCGTGCAGCTTGCCGTCAATCTCACGCGTGACGACCTGCGGCTTGCCGACAGTCAGCTCGAAGCCCTCGCGGCGCATCTGCTCGACGAGGATGGCGAGCGCCAGCTCACCGCGGCCCTGCACCTCCCAGGCGTCGGGACGCTCGGTCGGCAGGACGCGCAGCGACACGTTGCCGATGAGCTCCTTGTCGAGGCGGTCCTTGACGAGACGCGCGGTCACCTTCGTGCCGCGCTCCTTGCCGACGAGCGGCGAGGTGTTCGTTCCGATCGTCATCGAGATCGCCGGCTCGTCGACCGTGATGAGCGGCAGCGGCTCCGGGTTCTCGGCGTCGGCGAGGGTCTCGCCGATCGTGATGTCGGGGATGCCGGCGACGGCGATGATGTCGCCGGGACCCGCGGCCTTCTCGGACGGCTTGCGCTCGAGGCCCTCCGTCATGAGCAGTTCGGTGATCTTCACCTTCTGCTGCGTGCCGTCGGCCTTGCACCACGTCACCTGCTGGCCCTTGGCGATCTCACCGTTGAACACGCGCAGCAGCGCGAGTCGGCCGAGGAAGTTGTCCGAGTCGAGGTTCGTCACGTGCGCCTGCAGCGGCGTGCCCTCCTCGTACGTCGGGGCGGGGATCGTCTCGAGGATCGTCTTGAACAGCGGCTCGACGGAGTCACCCTCGGGCAGGCCACCGTCGTCGGGACGCACGGTCGAGGCGATGCCGTTCTTCGCCGACGCGTAGACGATCGGGAACTCGATCTGGTCCTCGTCCGCGTCGAGATCCATGAACAGTTCGTAGACCTCGTCGATGACCTCGGCGATGCGGCTGTCGGGACGGTCGACCTTGTTGATGCACAGGATGACGGGCATCTTCGCGTCGAGGGCCTTGCGCAGCACGAAGCGCGTCTGCGGCAGCGGACCCTCGGAGGCGTCGACGAGCAGGACGACACCGTCGACCATCGACAGACCGCGCTCGACCTCACCACCGAAGTCGGCGTGACCGGGGGTGTCGATGATGTTGATCGTGACGAACTCACCCTCGTCGAGGCCCGCGACCTCCTTCGCGGCGGGGCCCGCGTAATGGATCGCGGTGTTCTTCGCGAGGATCGTGATGCCCTTCTCACGCTCGAGGTCACCGGAGTCCATGACTCGCTCTCCGGTGGTCTCGACGGTGGCGCGCTCGGCGAACACGCCGGCCTGCCAGAGCATCTTGTCGACGAGGGTGGTCTTGCCGTGGTCGACGTGGGCGACAATGGCGACGTTGCGAACGTCGTTACGAGACTTCAAAGCCATGCTTGCCATTGTCGCAGGGTTTTCGACCTGCTTTGGACGCGGTCCATCCGAGGGTCCGCACAGCCGCGCGCACAGGGTGCGGGTGGATGATGGACGCACCTGCTGGTTCGACCGCCCGCAAGGCCGCGCCCTCGGGGTGCGGGCTGAACCGAAGCCACCGTGACCGGACTCATCGAAGCCTCACCTACGTGGCGCTCGCATCGTCGATCGCGCACGATGCGCGTCATGACGACCACGACTCCCCACAGCGGCGAGGCCCACGACGCCGGGCATGCCGCGAAGCTCAACTGGCTGCGCGCCGGCGTTCTCGGAGCCAACGACGGCATCGTCTCCGTCGCCGGCCTCGTCATGGGTGTCGCCGGAGCGACGGCTGAGCGCACCCCCATCATCATCGCGGGTGTCGCGGGCATCGTCTCTGGTGCGCTGTCGATGGCCGTCGGCGAGTACGTCTCCGTCTCGACGCAGCTCGACAGCGAGAAGGCGCTCCTCGCCAAGGAGAAGCTCGAGCTCGCCACGATGCCCGACGAGGAACTCGCCGAACTCACGCAGATCTACGTCGACAAGGGTCTCGACGAGCCCCTCGCTCGCGAGGTCGCCGTCCAGCTCACCGAGAAGGACGCGCTGCGTGCGCACGCCGACGCCGAACTCAACCTCGACCCCGACGACCTCGCGAACCCGTGGACGGCCGCCGGTGCGTCGTTCGTGTCGTTCGCCCTCGGTGCTCTCATCCCGCTGCTCGCGATCCTGCTGCCGTCGCCGTCGCTCAGGGTGCCGGTGACGGTCGTCGCCGTCGTCGTCGCACTCGCGATCACCGGCTTCGTCAGCGCGCGCATCGGTGGCGCCCAGCGCGGGCGCGCCGTCGCCCGCAACGTCGGTGGCGGCGTACTCGCCATGGCAATCACCTTCGGCGTCGGTTCGCTCGTCGGCACGGGCGTCGCCTGAGCTGTCTGACCTGCGCGGCTGTCTGACCTGTACGACTGGCGCGTCTGCCCGGGTGTCCGCATCTGCCCGGCTGACGCTGCAGCTGCAGCTGCTCGACTTTTGCGCATCTGCGCGAGGAATGTGATTCACATTCCTCGCGCAGATGCGTATTTCTCGTGCAGCTGGGTTTTCGTTCAGTGAGTGGCTGGCCCCCCGCGGGGAGTTCCATCAGGACACGAGGGGCTGCGCCGTCCGCGTCGATGTGACGAGTTGTCCACAGGGCCTCAGCGGCCGGGCCTTATTCTCGACCAGGCTGGGCTCATGACGACGATCCCCCGCGCGAGCGCCGGCGGCGCGGTCCGCTCCGACACCGCCCCTCAGGGCGCTCGGGCCTTCACTCCGAACGACACCGCCCCGAGCGTCCACCACCCGGTCCACCCCGAAACCGACCCTTCACCGAACGCCCGTGGTGCGGCCGCCTCCGACGCGAGCGCCCCCGGCGTGACGATTCCCGACGTGCTCCTCGCACTGTCACGGCTGGGGCATTTCACGCGGGCGCAGGCCCTGGGCGCGGGCGTCACCGATTCGCAGTTGCGACGCTGGGGGCAGGCGGGTGTGCTGACCCGTCTCGGTCAGGGTCTCTACGCCGTACAGCCCGCGCCCGGCATGGCCGGCGGCGTCACGCGCACAGATGGGCCAGACGACCCCTGGCAGGCAGCCCGTGAGGATCACCTGCGGCGGGCGGTCGCACTGCTCGAGGCCATTCCCGGCAGCTACCTCACCGGTGTGACGGCCGCGCTGGCCCACCAGCTGCCGGTGCTCACCATGCCGACCACGGTCGAGATGTCCCGTCGCCCGTACGGACCCAGCACCCGCCCCGGCCTGGCGATGCGTCGGCCGTGGGGCGCCGGGCCGGCCGACGTCCCCCTCGCCGGCATCGCGCGGCCCGTGCAGGGCCCGGCCGAGGTCGGCATCGACATCGCGGCCCACCACGGCATCCCGGACGGTCTCGTCGTCACCGACGCAGCTCGCCGTCTGGGCCTCGACGCCGATGCGCTCGTCGCCGCGGCGGACGCCTTCGGAACTCGCGCGGGCGCTCATCATGCACGAACGGTGGCACGGTTCGCGGATCCGCGGGCCGAGTCGGCTGCGGAATCACGGACCCGCTGGGTGCTGGCGACGTTGGGGTACACCGTCATCCCGCAGTTCGAGGTGTACGACGAGCACGGACGGTTCGTGGCACGCGCCGACTTCCTCGTGGCGGGGACGAACGTCATCGTCGAGGTCGACGGGCTGCTCAAGTACACCGACCGCGAAGCGCTGCGCCGCGAGAAGCTCCGCGAGGTCGCCCTGCAGCGACTCGGCTACCACCTCGTCCGCGTGCTCTACCGCGACCTCGACCACCACGAGCGCGTGAGGTCACTCGTGCGCGAGGCCGTCGCGCTTGCGGCACGAGCCTCCTGAACGAGCGACCTCGGGCGGGCACCCGCCGCGCCGTTGAACGAGCGGGCCACCCGCCTCACCGCGCCACGAGAGCCCAGCTGCACGAGAAATGTGCATCTGCACGAGGAATGTGCGGCACATTCCTCGTGCAGATGCACAAAAATCGCACAGCTGATCCGTCGGCCCGCCAGCTGCACGTCAGCGTCGGGCCTGTGCATCGGCCGCGGGGGCTTCAGCCGTCGCGCGGGTCGACGAGACCGGAGCCCTCGGGCGCGTGGGCGGGGTCGGTGCCGCGTTCGACGATACGGTTGTCGCCGTCGACGAACACGACACGCGGCTCGTGCGTCGAGACCTCGTCGGGGCCGAACATTCCGTACGCGATGAGGATGACGGTGTCCCCCACCCCGACGAGGTGAGCCGCGGCACCGTTGATGCCGATGCGCCCCTCACCCGCAGGGCCGGCGATGACGTAGGTAGTGAGTCGGTGGCCGTTGTCGACGTCGACGATGTCGATCTGCTCGCCCTCGACGAGGTCGGCGGCCTCCATGAGGTCGGACGAGATGGTGCACGAGCCGACGTAGTGCAGGTCGGCGTGCGTGACGGTCGCGCGGTGAATCTTGGCTCGCATCAGGGTGCGCAGCATGAGGGCCTCCTCGTCGAAACGGCCTCAAGCGTACGTCCACGAGGCGTCGTCCCCCAGGAAGCGGAGGACCGCCACCCTGCGGCAGGCGATCACCGACGTCTCGACAGGTCACCCCAGAGGCAGAGGCCCACGGACTCGCACGTCGCGTGGCGGCGTGATGGGATCGAGCCATGCCCCGACTCGGTGACCTCTCCGCCCTGGCCGGCCGCTCGTTCGCGGCCGTGCTGTTCGACAACGACGGCACGCTCGTCGACTCGACGCCCGCCGTCATCCGCTCATGGGTGGCGTGGGCGCGCGAGTACGACATCGACCCGCACCTGCTCGGCCAGCATCACGGGGTGCCGGCGTCGGGCATCATCGCGCAGATCGCGCCGCATCTGATCCCCGACGAGGCCGAGGTCGCGCTGGCCCGCATCACGGCGATAGAACTTGCAGACACGGACGGGGTCGTCGCGCTGCCCGGAGCCGTCGACGCGGTCGCGGCGCTGCTGCCCCGTCGGTGTGCGGTCGTGACGTCGGCGACGCATGATCTTGGGTTGGCGCGCCTGCAGGCCGCGGGCATTCCGCTGCCGGACGTGGTCGTGACGTTCGACGACGTCGAGCACGGCAAGCCCCACCCCGACCCGTTCCTCGTGGCTGCCGAGCGTCTCGGGGTCGCCGCCGAAGAATGCCTCGTCGTCGAGGACGCACCGAGCGGTCTGCGCGCGGCGGAGGCCGCAGGATGCGCGACGCTCGCGCTGACGTCGACGACGAACGTCGCCAACCTCGACGCGACAACGGACGCGGACGCAATCGTCGATTCCCTTGCTGCTGTTCGCTTTTCAGTGACAAACTCTACGGTGCAGATCGCGACGCCTTGACCCTGCGGGGCGGCGCGGCACCGCACGCCTGCGGGCTCCTGTCGAGGCATTACAGCCTGAATACACGCGACGAAAACTCCCAAGCTCGGGTCTCGGATGCCCGCGGGTCGCGGGTTGGCTGCGCAACTCCCAAGCTCCGGACCCTGAAGCCCGCGGGGTCGCGGGTCGGCTGCCAAACTCCCAAGCTCGGGTGTCTGAGGCCAACGGTCACGTGACGAGCCGTCCCCGCCCGTCATGCGATGTTCATGTTCACTGCACGCGCGGGGTGCTTCACACGACGGAACAGACCGGGCCGGCGGCGTAGCGTTGCGGTCATGAGTGATCGCGTTGTTCTCATCGGTGCCGGTGACGTCGGGGTGGCGTACGCGTATGCCCTCGTCAACCAGGGTCTCGTCCACGAGTTGTCGATCATCGACATCAACACCCAGAAGGTGACGGGCGAGGTGATGGACCTCAACCACGGCGTCGTGTGGGCGCCGTCGCCGACGCGGGTGACGGTGGGGTCATACGACGACTGCGCCGACGCCGACCTCGTCGTCATCACCGCGGGTGCGGCGCAGCGCCCGGGTGAGACGCGGCTCGACCTCGTCGGGCGCAACGTCGAGATCTTCCGCTCGATCGTCGGCTCCGTGATGGAGACGGGTTTCGACGGCATCTTCCTCGTCGCCAGCAACCCGGTCGACGTGATGGCCTACGCCACCTGGAAGTTGAGCGGATTGCCGTCCGAGCGTGTCATCGGTTCGGGCACGACGCTCGACTCGGCGCGCCTGCGCTTCATGCTCGGCGAGCTGTACGACGTCGCACCGTCGAGCGTGCACGCGTCGATCATCGGTGAGCACGGCGACACCGAGGTGGCCGCGCTGTCGTCCGCGAACGTCGCGGGCGCGCCGCTGTCACGCGACCTCGAGAGCGTGCCGGGGCGCCGTGAGGAGATCGAGCGTGTCTTCACCGACACGCGTGAGGCGGCCTACCGCATCATCGACGCGAAGGGGTCGACGTCGTACGGCATCGGCATGGCGCTCGCGCGCATCACCCGCGCCATCCTGCGCGACGAGTACACCGCACTGCCGGTCTCGACGAAGCTGCACGGCACGTACGGCATCGACGACCTGTTCATCGGTGTGCCGACGGTGCTGGGGCGCAGCGGCGTCAAGAGCGTCGTCGAACTCGACCTGAACGACGCCGAACGCGACGCCCTCGCCCACTCCGCCGAGGTACTCAGCGGCGTCGTCGACTCGACGGGGCTACGCGACTGAACGCTCCGAGACGACGACAGACGACGAAAGGGGTTGTGGGGGGGGTGGGGGGGTGGGGGGGGGGGGGGGCCGCGCGGCCGCCCCCCCCCCCCCCCCGGGGGGGGGGGGGGGGGGGGGGGGGGGGGGGGGGGGGGGGTGGCGGCGCGAGTGCCACGCCTGCCGCCGTGGGGGCGACGAGCAGGGGACGCGCCGAGAGGCGCGCCGCGCGCCGGCGTACGAGCACCGCCGCGACGAGCAGCGCCGCGGCGGTCAACACCCAGACCGGCGTGAGCGCCTGCAGAACGGGCACGACGTTGCCGATGAGCACGTCGCACCACATGAGAGCGCACAGCGCGGCAGTGAGCAGGCACGCGAGCGCGATGACG
>NZ_JANJER010000010.1:0-132862 GCF_044878485.1 Dermacoccus sp. BD5
GTTCTGTACAATCATTAATCACTCAGCCACAACACGCGACACTCCATAAGTGCCACAAAAATGTTTGGCGATGATCACATCGGCACGCTGTTGAGTTCTCAAAACACCATCGCACACCACACGAAGCAGGACCCTTTTCGTTTCCCGCCCCGCTCGGGGCAACTCGTCAACCCTACCACCCTCGCTCCCCCACTTCAACTCGGCGCTTGCTCCTGGTGGAGCCGGCGCGCTTGTCGAAACTGCGATGAGCTTCGAGCTCGTGAGGCAAACTGCCCGGAAACACTGGGGTTTCTGTGCTGTCTGCCCCTCGGCGACTCGGAAAACATTACACGTCCTCCAGGTGGACGCCAAATCACCGTCAGGTGACGTGCGCCACCCCTTGGACACACCGGGGCCGCCCCACCGTCAGTCGATCCTGACGATGGGGCGGCCCTGGCGTGTGCGCGCTCAGCGATCTTGGACGGTGGGATCCGCGACGATGCGACGGTGGTCGGGCTCGAAGCCGTGGCGAACCCCCCACAGCACGGCCTGGCTGCGGCTCGTGACGCCGATCTTGCGATAGCCGGTGCGGATGTAGCTCTTCACCGAGTTGATCGACAGGTGCGTCTGCGCGGCGATGTCGTTGTTCGACAGACCCTGGGTGATGAGTGCGAGCACCTCGGCTTCACGCGGCGTGAGCCCCTCCTCGCGCCCCGGCCATTCGCCGGCGATGGGGCCGGAGCCCACCTCGGCCGAGACGATGACCTCGCCGGCGTGCACTCGCTCCAGCGCCGAGACGAGTTCGCCCGCGGGCAGCGTCTTGGAGAGGTAACCCCGAACGCCGGCATCGAGACTGCGGCGCACCAGGTCGGGCTGGAAGTTCCACGTGTACACGACGACCTTGTCGACCCGGGGCTCCTTGAGCAGGTGCGCCAGCGCCTCGGGCTCGCCCTGCGCCTGCCCGAACGTGTCATAGAGCGCGATGTCTACGGGGTGCTCGACCGTCGACATCGGGCCCTCGATGTCGAGTTCGGCCACCTCGACCCGGTCGCGGTAGCGCTCGAGCATCTTGGCCAGACCGTTGACGACGACCTCGTAGTCGTCGATCACGGCCAGTCGGATGGGGGAGGCGGAAGTCATCACCCCATGAGGGTACGGGGCACACCCGCGCCTTACCCCACCCCTAGAGGTGAAACACATCGAAGAATGATGATTTCCAATGCGTTTCACCCCTGTCGAGGCCGGCTGACTGCCTCAATCGAGCGGCTGTGTCAGGTCGTAGAAGACCGTCGATCCGATCGTCACCTGACGGTAGGTGGCCTCCGCCCACGCCAGGATGCGGCACGCATCGCTCGTCTGGGCCGAGCTCGTCCCACCGCCCGTCGATGTTCCACCACTGGCCAGCAGGTAGTGAACCTTGCCTGCCTTCACCTCAGCCTGGAACTGTGCGAGCGTCGGGCTCGGGTCGGTGCCGTTGAAGCCGCCGATCGCCATGACCGGCTCGCCCGTTCCGAGCTGCAGTCCGGCCGCGCTCTGCGAACCCACCGCCGCGGCCACCCAGGTGTAACGCTGCGCGTCGGCCCGCAGGGCGGAGATGACGGCGGCGCTCGGCGTCGTGGCATTGAGCAACCCGCCCATGCCGCCGCCACCGACTCCCTTCCCACCTGCACCGGTGGGCACGGTGCCACGCGTCGTCGAGGAAGCGGCCGGCGGCGCGCCTACTGTCGAACCACCCAGGGCGCGAGCACCGGGGCCACGGCCGCCCGCACCCGGCATCCCACCCATGCCGCCCGACGCCGGCCCAGCGGTGACGATCGAGCCGGTGTGCCCGGAGGTCAGCGTCGTGAGCGAGTACGCGGTCGGCCCCGCGAGGCCCGCGACCACGGCGCCCGCGACGATCACGGGCAGGGCCCGCGCGTGCAGCCGTCGCCCGAGGACGAGAAGTGCCGCGCACGTCAGTCCGATCGTCAGCACGCCGACGCGCAGCACGTCGCTGTAGGCGCTCGTGCGGGAGAGCAGGACGAACCCCCAGATCGACGACGCGGCGGCCGCGGCAGCCATGGTCAGGGTGCCGACCGGTTCGCGGCGGCGCTCCCAGGCCTGCGCACCACCCATGCCGACGAGTGCCGCGACTGCCGGCGCCAACGCCACCGTGTAGTAGGCGTGGAAGATGCCGGCCATGAACGAGAACGTCAGCATCGTCACCAGGAGCCAGCCGCCCCACACGGCGTAGGCGGCCCGACGGACGTCGGTGCGCGGCGCACGCGCGCGCATCACGACACCCATGACGCCGAGGATGATCGCGGCCGGGATGAGCCAACTGATCTGGCCGCCGATCTCGGCGTCGAACAGGCGCGTCAGCCCCGTCGAACCCCACTGCCCGCCGGCAGCGCCCCCGCCGCCGCCGACCGAGCCCGTCTCCTCACCGCTGAGTCGGCCGAAGCCGTTGTACCCGAACGTCAGGTCGAGGAAGGAGTTGCTCTGGCTGCCGCCGACGTAGGGACGCATGCTCGCCGGGGTCAGTTCGACGGCCGCGACCCACCACCCGGCGGATGCCACGAGAGCGACGAGGGCCACGAGGCTGCCGACGAGGCGTCGACGCAGTGGCGCCGCAGCGGCGCCGCAGCGAGCAGCAGGAACGCCGCCCCGAAACCGGGGATGACGAGGAAAACCTGCAGCGTCTTCGTCAGGAACCCGAATCCGAGCAACACGCCGACCAACGCCATCCAGCGCACCGAACCGCGCTCGAGCGCTCGCATCGTGGCCCAGGCGGCCGCCGTCATGAGCAGGACGAGCAACGCGTCCGGGTTGTTGAAACGGAACATGAGGACGGCGACCGGGGTGAGCGCCATGACGAGGCCCGCGAGCAGGCCGGCGCCCGCGCCGAAGTGGCGCTTCAGCGTCGCGTGCAGGATGGCGACGGTGGCCACCCCCATGAGCACCTGCGGCACGAGGATCGAGAAGCTGCTCAGGCCGAACAGCCGCACCGACAGTGCCATGACCCACAGCGACGCAGGTGGTTTGTCGACGGTGATCGAGTTCGCCGCGTCGGAACTGCCGAAGAAGACCGCCTCCCAGTTCTGGGAGCCCGCCTGTGCCGCAGCGGAGTAGAAGGCGTTCGCCCAGCCACTGGCGGTGAGGTTCCACAGGTAGAGCGCTGCAGTCGCCGCGAGCAGGGCCAACAGCGCCGGGCGGGCCCAGTTCGGGTCGTCGTGCGGGCCGGTGACGAGGCGCGTCAGCCAGGTGCGGGAGGTGTTCGAGGCCGTGGTGCGGATGCCGAGAGCGCCGGGGGTATCGCCGGCATCGGCGCTTGTCGCGCCACGGAGCGTCATGTCGGTTGCCCGGCGGGAGCGATGACGCGGTGCGCGCCGCGCGAGGCGTGAGCCGGCGGCTGAGATCGAGGAGTTCATGGCCCCGAGCGTCACGACCTCGGCTTTGGCCCGGCTGTGCGACGACCAGCCCGGGGCCGTGCAGTGGCCGGCCGACGGGCGGCTTCATGAACCGACGACACGCCGGGCACAGCTTCTCCACAGTGCCGGCGCGCAACGTCGACGGCGGATGACGGGCGAGCGCCCGCGACGTCGCGCCCCGAGGCGCCAGGCACGAAGGAGACACGATGGACCACGACGACCCCCGACCCGACGCACACAGCATGAACGACGACGACCCGACACTGCACGACATCCCGCCCGTCCGCCGCACTGCTCTGCCCCACACGGGCACCGATGGCGACGCCGGCACGGACTACCGCGGGGGGCCGGAGCAGGAGGCGCCGTTTGCCTCGGGCGCTTCGGCCGGCAACGACACGGCAGGCGCTTCGGCGCCGGCACCCGAGCGATGGTCGGCGAAGAAGTCGGCGCTCGTGTCGGCGCTGGCCATGGGCACGGCGTCGCTCGTGTCGATCGGCGCGGCCGCGGCGATGCCGGCCGGAACGTCGGGGGGCGGCATGGGCGGCGGAATGGGCGGGCCCGGTGGCACGTCGCAGAATCAGCAGGGCACGACTGGTGAGATGGGCCCGGGCATGCAGATGCCCGGCTCGGGCACCTCGGGCTCCGGTACCAACGGAACGTCGGGCGACACCACCAGTTCTGCGGGTGCATCTGGATCTGGCACGTCCGGATCTGGCACGTCCGGATCCGGTGCGTCCGGATCCGGTGCGTCCGGATCCGGCACCGCAGGCCAGGGCAGCGGGACGAGCGGGGGCGCCCAGGGCCAGGCGCCCGGCGGCTCGGCGGGCAATGCGAACCAGCAACCGCCGAGCGGCGGGCAGATGCCGGGCGCCGCGCCCGGAGGCACGGGCGGAAACGCCGGAACGTCAGGAAGTTGACGCCGGACACCACCAACTGGCGGCCTCACACTGGCGATACGGGTGCCCGCGCCGGCCGCCCCTCAGGCAGCGCGGCGTTTCACCCACTGCCCGAGCTGGGTGAGTACCGCGGGCTGCGGATCCTTGCCCGCCGCCACACGTTTGGCAGCGCCGGCCATGGCCGCGTCATAGACGGGCCGGACGAAACGCTTGGCGCCGTAGGCGACCCGGCCGTCCGGGTCGGTGAGGATGATGTGTCGGCGCGCGCCGATCCCGGCGAACGCGGTGCGGGCGACATCCGCCGCCGAACGAGGCGAGCCGTTGATGAGCTCGACGGCGTTGGCCTCCATCTCGGTGTCGGCTCCGGCCAACGACTGCGCGAGGTTCGTACGGAAGAACGACGGGCAGATGACGCTGACGTCGATGCCGAACGGCGCCAGTTCGTTCTGCAGCGTCTCGCTGACGGCGACGACAGCGGCCTTCGTCGCGTTGTATGTCGCCATCGCCGGCGCGTGGACGAGCCCGGCGAGCGAGGCGGTGTTGACGATGTGGCCGCTGCGCTGCGTCTTCATCATCGGGGTGAACGTGCGGCACCCCCGCACGACGCCCATGAGGTTGATCGACAGCGCGCGCTCCCAGTCAGCGATCGCCGTCGTGTCGATGCGCCCGCCGACGGCGACGCCCGCGTTGTTGACGAGGACGTCGAGGCGCCCCCAGTGCTGCTCCACCCAGGCGAGGGCATCGGCCCAAGCGGCATCGTCGCGCACGTCGAGCGTCAGGTAGTCGACGCCGTCCGGCACGCTCGCCGGGCGCTCGGCGCGGAGGTCCGCGACGACGACGCGGGCGGCGTCGGCCACGAAGAGCTTGACGAGTTCGAGGCCGAGACCTGACGCGCCGCCGGTGACGAGGACGCACTGACCGGCGTGGCTGGGGGCTGTTCGGCGGCTGAGCTTCATGGGTTTCACGGTAGGTCAGCCACCGGCCGGTTCGCGGCGCTTTCGTCGCTTCGGATGCGGGATGCGTCAGCGGCGCACCGCGTCGATCTCGAGACGTACGTAGTCGAGCACCGGCTCGACCATGGCCTCGCGCACCGCCCGGGTGAACTCGCAGCCCTCCTGCTCGCTCATGCGCTCGAGGTAGGAACCGAGGCAGACGGTCGCGAGGTAGCGCTCCATGACGTCGGGGTCGGCGAGGCGGATCGGGCTCGGGCGCAGCGCGACGCGATCGACGTCGAAACCGTTGCGCTCCAAGCGTTCTCGCGTCTCCTCGGGCGAGGCGAAGGCCTTCGGGGCGAAGCCCTCGGCGTTGACGGCCGCGATCGCGCGCTCGACGTTCTCGATGTTGCCCTCGCCGCCGGAGTCGCTCGTCAGCCGGCCACCCGGGCGCAGCACCGCGGCGAGGTGGGCGAACAGCGTCTCGTGATCGCTGATCCAGTGAAAGCACGCGACGCTCATGACGGCGTCGAACGGGCCTGGCCGCGCGCCGAGCTCCGCGACGTCAAGTGGTTCGGTGAGGTCACGGACCGCGAATGCGGCCCCAGACCCGACCCGCTCGCGGGCCTGCGCGATCATCTGCGACGAGCCGTCGACGCCGACGAGGTCGACACCCGGATGGCGCGACAGCAACTCGGCCGCGTCGCGGCCGGTGCCGCATCCGGCGTCGAGCACCCGTTCGTCACCGCGCAGCGTCATGCGCTCGATGGTGCGTCTGCCCCAGCCGACGTGCGGCAGCGGCAACTCGTCGTAGCTCTTCGCATCCCATTCGCGGGTCATGGCTGGCGCGCTCCTCACGGTGTCCGGCCGGCCGGGAGACCAGCTCTCTTGACATCAAGATACTTTACATCGAGATAAATATTGGGGCTCCGCCCGTGCGGCCCACCCAAGCCGTGCGATCCGTGACGCCCTCGCGCCCTACCCCTCCAGCAGGCCGGCGATGTCGTCGGAGGTGAGACGACCGCCGCCGGCACCGGCGTCGACGACGTCGTCGAAGAGCTTGCGCTTCTTCTCCTGCAACTCCATGACCTTCTCCTCGATCGTGCCCGCGCTGACGTAGCGGTAGACCATGACGTGCTTGGTCTGCCCGATGCGATGTGCGCGGTCGATGGCCTGATCCTCGGCCGCCGGGTTCCACCACGGGTCGAGGACGATGACGTAGTCGGCCTCCGTCAGCGTCAGCCCAGTGCCGCCTGCCTTGAGGGAGATGAAGAACGCGTCCGCTTCGCCGCTCTTGAACTCGTCGACGACCTGCTGACGGTTGCGCGTCGAGCCGTCGAGGTACGTCGTCGAGACGCCGGCGTCGGCTGCGGCCTCGCGCACGATCGCCAGGAAGTCGGTGAACTGACTGAACACGAGGGCGCGATGCCCTTCCGCTGCTATCGCGGCGAGTTGCTGCACGACCGTCTCGACCTTGCGGCTCACCGAACGCCCGGCGAACTCGTCGTCGACGAGGGCCGGGTCGAGTGCGAGACGACGCAAGCGGGTGAGCGCGGCCAGGATCTCGACACGGTTGGCGTCCGGATCCTTGAGCAGGCCCATGAGGCGCTGCTGCTCGCGCCGCAGGTGCCGCTTGTAGACGCGCTCGTGCTGCGGCGACATCGCGACGTCGACGCGCTGCACCTGCTTCTCGGGCAGATCGGGCGCGACGTCGCCCTTGCGTCGACGCAGCATGAGCGGGCCGATGCGCCGTTGCAGGCCCTTGAGCGCATCTGTGGCGACGTGCCCCTCCCCCTGCTCGATCGGCTTGCGGTAGCGACGGATGAAATCCTCCGGGCGTGGAAACAACCCCGGCGCGACGAGGTTGAACAGCGACCACACGTCCATGACGGAGTTCTCCAGCGGTGTGCCGGAGATCGCGAGCCCGAACGGCGCGCCGATCTTCTTGACGGCCTGGAAGGTCTGCGACGTGTGGTTCTTCACCATCTGCGCCTCGTCGAGGATCAGCGCGCGCCACCTGCAGGCATGGAACGCGTCGGCGTCGAGCCGTGCGACGGCGTAACTCGTCACGACGACGTGCGAAGCGTCCCACTGGATCTCCTCGGCCACATCGGTGCCGCGCTTCTTCGACGTCTCGGCGAGCACCTTCACCTTCAGCTCGGGCGCGAACTGCGCGGCCTCGCGCGCCCATACGCCCAGCACCGACGTCGGTGCGACGACGAGTGCGGGCGTCGTGTCGAGTTCGCCTGCGGCGCGGGCGCGTTCGAGCATCGCGAGGGTCTGGATCGTCTTGCCGAGCCCCATGTCGTCGGCGAGCACGCCGCCGAGCCCCGCGTCCCACAGGTTGGCGAGCCAGGCGTATCCCTCGAGCTGGTAGGGGCGCAGGGTCGCCCGGAACGACGGGGGCAGCTCGACGCTCTCCGGGTTCCACCCCGACCTCGTCAGCCCCTCGACGGCCGCCTGCCACTGGGAGCGCTGCGCCTCGACGATGCCGAGCCCGACGAGCTGATCCCACAACCCGATGTCATAGCGACTGATCTGCAGGCCGTCGTTCTTCTTGTCGGTGAGTTGCTGCGCTTCCTCGAGCACCTTGGCGATGTCGAGCAGCTGAGGTGAATCGAGGCGGAAGTACGTGCCCGACGGCAGCATCATGACGTCGCGCCCCAACCTCATCGCCTCGATGAGGTTGGGGTACGGCACCTCCTGGCCGTCGACGCTGATCGTGATCTGCAGGTCGAGCCAGTCGGTCGCGAGGCCGGCCTCGTTGACGCCGACCTGGACGATCGGATCGTCCTCGGCCTCCTCGTAGGCGGGCAACTCGCCCTTCATGACGACGTCGACGCCGTCGATCGCCCGCAGCTCGGGGATGGCGTCGGCGAGACGCACGGCCTCCAGACCGGTCAGTTCGGCGGTCTGCTTGACCCATAGGTCGAAGGCCGGCACGGCGCGCGTCAGGCGCAGACGACTCAACGGCAGCGCCGCGCGCGCGATGACGGCGGCCTCGCTGGAGAACTGGCGCCCGCGCCCCATCGGCGGCGAGGGGAGGCGACGTTCGCCGTACGTGAAGAACGTCTCGACCTTCGCCTTGCCGACGGTGGCCGGCTCGACGACGAGCAAGAGGCGCGGTTCGACGGCGTCCGTCAGCGTCTGCGACGCATCGCTGACGCTCGTGTGCCGGCGAATCTGCGGCAGGAACTCTGCCTCGAACTCGGGCACGTCGGCTTCAGGCACCTCGATGACGTCGCCGAGCAGGAGCGGTTGGAGCAGGGCGTGCGGCGGTTCGTGGAACGGCACGAGCTTGAGGCTGCCGCGGTCGAGGATGGCGACGCCGTGGGCCGGATCGCCGACGAGCGTCGCCGTGCCGAACTCGGGTTCGAGGTCGACACCGACGACGTCGGCCGTCAGGACGAGCCCGCCGTCGCGTCGGTGGACGCCGAGGCTCACCTCGGCCGCTTCGGCGAGAGTGACGCCCTCGCCCGGCGTCGCGGCGAGCATCAGCGTGACGCCTGCGTCGGTCAGTTCGGCGAGCGCCTGCCAGACGCCGGGGCCCAGTTCGTCGAGGTAGACGGTCTGGCCGTTGCCGACCCGCGGTTTGTGGGGCGTGATGAAGCGGCGCAGCGCCTCGCTCTGGTGCTCCTCGGCCTCGGCGATGCCGGCACTGCTGCGGGCGTCGAGCCACGTCGCGGTGCGCGACCAACGGCCGGTACGCATGAGTTTCGTCGGTTTGAGCTCGAACCGCTGCACGGGCGTCGAATCGGTCAACGACGCCGGCCGAGCCTTCGGCTCGAACTGCAGGCCGACTTGCGCGCGCCATGCATCACTCGACGGGCTCGCCGACCGCGCCGCGGCGCGCTGCGACTCGTCCGGACCGAGGCTCGCCGTGAGCTTGTCACGCCACGAACTCGTCGAGGACGCCGCGGCACCGCCGAAGAGGGGAACGACGTTGGACTCGGCGGCGTTTCGCGTGCCGGACGGGGCCGATGTGCGGCTGACGCTGCCCTCGCGCACCCCCGACGTCAGCGCGCGACGAGCGGCGAGGATCGAGGCGACCGCATGCTTGCACTCGGTCGCGACAGGACATGTGCAGCGCGAGACCCACAACGGCTCACCGTTGCCGGCCTCACCCTTGTACGTGACGAGGCACTGATACGGCGCGAGACCGTTGCCGGTGACCGTGCCCATGAGGACACGCCCGCGATCAGCCGTCGCGAGCGCGATGACCTTGCCCCCGATGGCGTAGTCGAGACCGCGCCCGAAGGCGCCGTCACCGACGACGGCAGCCAGGCCGACGTCCGTGCTCGTCAGCACCCACGTGGCCTCGTCCGGCTCGAACTTCATCACGTCCGCGAGGCTAGCGCAGCGCGGCGACAACCTCGGAATTCCGCGGAAAATGACCGCTCGAGCGACGCAGCGAGTCGTAGGGTGGCGGCATGCACACGCCGTCGATCGTCCTGTGCGCGACGTGGGCGCCCCTCACCGCGGCCGACGTCGCGACGCTGGGCCCCGACAGCCTCGACGACGACGAACGCGCGCGGGCCCTGGCCGTGCGCTCGGACACCGCGCGCGGCGAGTTCGTCACGCGCCGTGCGCTGCTGCGCAATGAGCTGGCCAACCTCACCGCCATTCGTCACGAGGACATCCGCTACTGGCGCGAGCCGTGCACGGCGTGCGGCGAGCCGCACGGGCGTCCACGCGCCGTTGGTCATGACGGGTTCTTCTCGACGAGCTCGACGCCGTGGATCACCGCGCTCGCCTCTGCGGACGTCCCCGTCGGGATCGACGTGGAGGTGCTGGCCGCGGCGTCGACCGTCACCGACATCAGCCGGATGCTGCATCCCGGCGAGCAGGCCGTCATCGACGCAGCGGCGAGCGACGATGACGGACGCCGGGCCTTCACGCAGATCTGGACGCGGAAGGAAGCCCTGCTCAAGGCCACGGGTGAGGGGCTCAATGCGCCCCTCGATCGCGACGACGTCAGCGACCGCGCGCGCATGCCGCCCGGCTGGCGCATCGTCGACATCAGCGACGACCTCGAGGGCTACGACGGCCCGTCGACGTTCGGGGCCTGGGCGATGCGGTCGGATTGAGGGCCGAGGACGCCATCGGAGCCGTCGTCCACGAGACGAATGTGGACGCGAATCGCAGCGGGGGACAGGAATCGCGAATGTGGACGAAAATCGCAGATGGACGCGGGGGCATGCAGGGGCGAGGGGTCAGCCCCAGCCCAGCTCGTGGAGACGGGCGTCGTCGAGGCCGAAGTAGTGGCCGATCTCGTGCAGGAGCGTGACGCGGATCTGTTCGATCACCTGTTCGCGGCTGTGGCTCAGCCGCTGGATGGGGCCTGAGAACAGGAAGATCTGGTCGGGCAGGGCTCCCCAGCCGTAGCCCTCACCACGATCCGGTAGCGCGATGCCGACGTACAACCCGAGCAGCTCGCCCTCGCCGTGCGCGACGCAGGCCTGGGCGAGCTGCTCGGGTGACGGCTCGTCCTCGACCTGGAAGACGACGTTGTCGAGACGGTCGAGGAAGCGCTGCGGTACGCCGTCGAGTGCCTCGCCGACGGCGTCCTCGAACTGCTCCCGACTGAGGTGCGTCACATCTTCTGCGCGGTCTCGGCGACGGTCTTCGCGTACTCGGCAGCCTTGTCCGCCGCAGAAGCACTCACCGTCAGCATCGAGTACGACCCGCTGCCGTTCGGGATGACCATGGAGACACCGTGCACGGTGACACCCTTCGTCGTCAGCGTGTACTCCATCTGCTCACCGGCGCCGGCCGGCGTCGTGATGCGGCTGTACTCACCGGTGGTGACCTTCATGTCGCTGGAACTGTTGGACCCGTTCGCACCGCTTGCAGCGTTGAGCTGGTTGAGTTCTTTCTCCAGCTGGGCCTTGCCCGCCAGGCTCGGGCGCGTCACCTTGAGGACGTTGATGTTGTCGTTGAACCTCTGCGCCCCCGTGGCGTCGATCGCGAGGACGTCTGCGGCCGACGTCATCTGCGCGACGTACTTCTCGGGCGACATGCCGGACTTCTTCGCCACCGGCTCGAGCTGCTTCTTCACCGCGTCCTGCTTGCCGAGCTCACCGTCGACGACGGTCCACGACTTCGGCACCGCGAAGGACAACTTGTTCGCCGTCGCCTTCGCCAGCTGCGTGTCGGCGGGCAGTGCCACGCTCGACGCGGCGACGGAGCTCGATGCGCTCGACGGCGAACTCGACTCGGACACAGGGCTCGTCGACACATCGGTCGACGGCGCCGCACTCGACGAACCGCTCGCATTCGAGGCCGCGCTCGCGGCGGCGCTCGTCGCGCTGCTCGCGGCGGACGTACCGGAGTCGGAGCCCATCGAGCACCCCGTGAGCGTCAGGGCCGCGACGGCGCTCGACGCGAGCATCGCGCCCTTGATCGTCATCCGCCTCGTGGTGCGCTGGTGAGACATGGCAAACCCTCCCGATCGACGTGGTGGCTCGAGCCTAGCGCGGCAGCACCACCGGACGCCCGGTATTCGGGTCAGGATGCACGACGCACGGGATGCCGTACAGCTGCTCGGCGAGCTGCGCCGTCAGCACGTCGGTCGGCTCGCCCGCCGCGACGATCTCACCGTCCTGCATCGCGACGAGATGGTCGGCGTAGCGCGCCGCGAGGAACAGGTCGTGCAGCACCATGACGACGGTCGTTCCGTGCTCGCGGTTGCGGCGGCGGACGACGTCGAGCAGTTCGACGGCGTGGCCGATGTCGAGGAAGCTCGTCGGCTCGTCGAGCAGGAGGATGCCGGTCTGCTGCGCGAGCACCATCGCGAGCCACACCCGCTGACGCTGGCCGCCGGAAAGAGAATCGGCGGTGCGTTCTGCCAGTTCGCTGACGCCCGTCGCCTCCATCGCCGCGGCGACGGCAGCGTCGTCGTCGGGCCCGCCGCGCCCGAGCAGGCCCTGGTGCGGGGTGCGTCCCTGACGCACGAGCTCGGCCACCGTCATCCCCTCCGGCGCAATGGGGTGTTGCGGCAGCAGCGCGAGGGCCTTGGCGACCTCGCGCGTCGGCGTCGCGTCGATGCTGCGCCCGTCGAGAAGCACATCGCCGGCCGCGGGCTTGAGCAGCCGCGCCAGGCCCGCGAACAGCGTCGACTTGCCGCAGCCGTTCGCGCCGATCAGCACGGTGACCGCGTTCTCGGGCACCTCGAAGGTGATGCCTCGCACGATGTCGGGGCCGGCGGACCGTCCGGATCCGTAGCGCAGGACGAGGTCATGGGCGGCGAGGGACGTCATGAGGCACGGCCTTTCGAACGGCGGGGCGGGCGCTGCGAGGTCAGCAGCAGCCAGGCGAGGACAGGCGCACCGGCGAGGCCGGTGATGATCCCGACGGGCAGCTTGTTGTCACCGGGGACGAGGTAGGCACCGACGTAGTCACCCGCGATCGTGATGATCGCGCCGACGAGAGCGGCCGCGACGATGGTGGTGCGGCCCATGAGGCGCCGCGAGATCGGGCCGGCGAGCAGCGCGACGAACGAGATCGGCCCGCAGACACTCGTCGTCACGGCCACACCGATGACGACGACGCCGAACGTCACGGCGCGCACGAACCCGTCGGGCACGCCGAGGCCGATGGCGAGCGGGCGCCCCATCTCGAGCACGCGCAGCCAGTGCGCGAGGGCCGCGAGGACGACGAGCACGAGCGCGCCGACGACGGCGAGCCGGGTGATCTGCGGCCACGACACTGCCGAGACGGACCCGGCGAGCCAGGCCATCGCGTCCTGCGCCTGGTAGGCGTTCGACTCGAGCAGGATCCACTGGATGAGCGACTGCAGCGCGGCGGCCAGGGCGATTCCGACGAGGATCATCCGCGGCGTCTGCCCGCGCGCCATCCCCAGGATCACCGCGGAGACGGCGAGGCCACCCGCAATGGCGGCGCCCGTCACGCCCGCGCCGCTCCAACCGAGGATCGTCGTGCAGAACACGGCCGCGGTGCTCGAGCCGAGCGAGATGCCGAGCACGTCGGGGCTCGCGAGGGGATTGCGCACGAGCGACTGCATCGCCGCACCGCACGCCCCGAACACGGCGCCCGCGAGCAGGCACGCGAGCGCGCGCGGCAGCTTCGACTCCATGACGATGTAGTTGGCGGCCGGCACGTCGACATGCTCGCCGCGAAGGATGCGGACGAAATCGGGAATCGTCACGGTGAAGTCACCGAGCAGGCACCGGGCCAGAAAGACGCCGAACGTCACGAGCACCAGCGCAACCAGCATGACGCCCCGACGTCGGCGGCGCGCGGCGTCGAACGTGTTGGGCGTCGTGGCGTGTGCTGCCGTCGCGCGCTTCACAGCGACCTCATTCGCGCGACGACCCACAGCAGGGCAGGGCAGCCGAGGACGGCCGTCATGATGCCGACCTGCACCTCACCGGGCGGGGAGACGATGCGGCCGAGGGTGTCGGCCAGCACGACGATGCACGCGCCGAGCACGCCGGCGGCCGGCACCAGGACGCGGTAGGACGTGCCGATGAGGGGGCGCAGGACGTGCGGCGCGACGAGCCCGACGAAGGCGATGGGCCCGGCGATACCCGTCGCGGCCGCGGCGAGCATGACGCCCGCTCCGCCGATGACGAGCCGCAGCCGGTCAGGACGCTCGCCGAGGCCAGCGGCGACGGAATCGCCCATGGCGAGGACGTCGAGGCGCCGTCCGGAGGACAGCAGGACGAGAAATCCGATGAGCAGGAACGGCACAGCCGGCACGAGATCGCCGAGGTCGCGGCCGGCGACGGACCCGACCTGCCAGAAGCGGTAGGTATCGAGCGACTTGCCGTTGGAGACGAGCACGGCCTGCGCGATCGACGACGTGCCCGCCGTGAACACCATGCCGGACAGCGCCAGCGTCAGCGGCCCCGACTGCGACGCCTGCCCGAGAGCGCGCGCACCGAACGTCGCGAGAGTCATGACGGCGACCGCCGCGACGGCGGCGCCGACGAGCGACAGCAATACGTACCCGAGTAGGTTCGAGACGCCCCACCACGTGATGCCGATGACAACGGCGAGCGCCGAGCCCGCGTTGATGCCGAGGATGCCGGGGTCGGCCAGCGGGTTGCGGGTGATGCCCTGCATCGCCGTCCCCGCCATCGCGACGGCAGCGCCGACGATGATGCCGATGGCGGTGCGGTCGCCGCGCGAGGCGAGCAGCGCCGAGACGTCACCGCCGTGGAACGAGCCCGCCCCGACGGTGAGCGAGACGGCGACGGCGAACGCGAGCAGCAGCGGCAGCGTCAGCCCGCCTGCGAGCACGCGGCGGGCGTCGATGCGCGGCGTGCGACGCTGATCGGTGCCGGCGCGGGGCGCGGCGGGAGTCGACATCGTCACCCTTTCCAGTGGAACGACGATTCGCCCGGCGCGTCACACCGTCTCGCGGTGGCAGCCGGGCGAATCCTCGAACGAGCCTACGCTCAGGCCTTCTTCGCGGCCTCGGCGAGCTTCGGCAGGAAGGTGTCGATCGCGACGGGGATCGACAGCGGCGTCGGGCTGGCCATCGTCTCGGACGCCTTCTGGTCGGTCAGCGCGAGGTAGCTGCCCTTCTTGAACGCGGGGATCTGCGACAGCAGCTTGTCGGAGGTGATCTTCTTCGTCGTCGCCGCGTCCACCGCGTCGAAGACGACGATGTCGGCGTCGAGCTCGGAGGCCTTCTCGGCCGACAGTTCCGTGGAGAACGTCTTCGCGCCCTGGCTCGCCTTGGTGACGAACGACGGCGTCTTGAGACCGAAGTCGGCGAGGCCACGCGGGCGGTTGTCGTTGAGTGTGTAGACGGTGATCGAGTTGAGCTTGGCCGCGTCGAAGTAGACCCAGGCGACGCTCTTGCCCTTGAGTTCGGGGTGCTTGTCGAGGGCGGCCTTGACCTTGGCCTGCGTGTCGGAGATGACCTTCTCGCCCTCGTCCTTCTTGCCGAGCGCCTCGGCGATCATCTTCGTCGACTCCTGCCACGACGTGCCGTACGGGTACGTCGGGTAGGCGAGGGTGGGAGCGATCTTCGTCAGCTTGTCGTACTCAGCCTGCTTGAGGCCCGAGTTCGTGCCCGAGATGAAGTCGGGCTGGTACTGGGCGACCTTGTCGACGGGCGTGCCGTCGGCATCGCTGTAACGCTCGGGTGCTTTGCCGCCGACCTCCTTGAGCTTCGCGTCGAACCAGTCGCTCGACTTCGCGGCGTTGCCGCCCCATGTGATCGCCGGCGCGGCGACGGGCACGACGCCGAGCGCGAGCAGGATGTCGGCGTCCGACCAGCCGGCCGTGACGACCTTCGTCGGGGCCTTCTCGAGTTTCGCCGTGCCGAGGGCGTGCTTGATCGTGACGGGGAAACCCGCGCCGCTACCCGCCGAGCCGGCTGATCCCGACGTGGCGCTCGAGGCCTTGTCGGACGACGAGCCGGTGCTGCAGGCGGCGAGGGCGCTGGTGGCACCGGCGGCGGCGATGGCGAAGAAGCCACGGCGGTTGATCATGCGGACGACCTTTCGTTCAGGCGCACGACGGCACCCGTGTCATGACGTGATGGTTCTCGCGAGGCCCTGCCGGACCGCGAGTTAGGCAATGCTAACCTTATAGAAGTCGAGATCGTCAACCGCGCGGACTGAGGCTCACGTCGCGTCTCAGATAGGTGCGGGGACGGCATCACCACCGGCCACGGCAGTCACCGCCGGGCCACCGAAGGAAGGCGGGACGCGTGAGCGACCAGCCCCACGACGCGATGACGCCACCACGCACCCTGCTACGGGTCGAGCGCGGCGAGGCGGGCCGTGTGCTGCGCGAACTGCGCGCCCAGGATTTCGTCTTCACCGTGCTCGAGCGCGAACAACCATCTTCACGACTCGTGCGGATTCGATTCTCGGGCAACGGTTTTCTGCGTACACACGCGCCGTATCCGACGATGTGGGTGCGGCTGTGGTTCGCCGATCGCTCCGGCACGGGTGCGGGGCATCAGCGGGCGTACACGCTCGTCGACCCCGACGTCCCGACGGACACGTTCTGGCTCGAGTTCGCCATCCACGACGGTTCCGCGACGGCGTGGGCGCTCGGCGCGCAACCGGGCGATCAGGTCGAAGCAAGCCTCTACGGTTCGGAACCGTCGCTGCCGGGCTGCGACGACGTCGACCATCACCTGCTCGTCGGCGACCCCGCGTCACTGCCCGCGATCAACTCGCTGCTCGACGCCTTGTCGCCGGCGCCGACGACCCTCGTCCTCGAATGGACGCACCCTGACGACCGCGCACTGCCGGTGCGACTGCGCGACGGCGACGCGCTGCGCTGGGTGCGCCGCGAACGTGACGGCGGCGCGCTGCTCGACGCCGTCGACGAGGTGCTCGCCGACCTGAGCCAGTTGGGCGACCCGGCGCTCGGGCGCACGTGTCGAGGTGATCGACCGAATCTTCTTGCCGTACCGGCCGATTGCCCGCGCGTTTTCGCGTGGGGTGCGTGCGACACCGTCACGACACGAGCTCTGACGAAGAAGCTGCGCGCCGCGGGTCTCGCGAAGAACTGCGTCAAGACGCTCGGCTACTGGCTTCCCCCCACGCAGACCGCTGCCCTGACGGGCTGACGCTCGACGCGAACGATCGGCGCAGCCGCCCGCCGTGCTGAGCGTTCCTCACTCGTTCGGGATGTTGCGTTCCAGCTCGGCCAGCCAGGCGCGCGACGACGCGTCGGACGGCATGCGCCAGTCACCACGCGGCGACAGTGCGCCGCCGGCGCTCACCTTCGGCCCGTTCGGCAGTGCCGAGCGCTTGAACTGCTGGCTGAAGAAGCGCTTGTGGAACACCTCGAGCCACTTCTTGATCTCGGCGAGGGAGTAGGCGGGGCGCTCGTCGTCGGGGAAACCGCTCGGCCAGCGCCCTTCGTCAGCGTTCTGCCAGGCGTGCATCGCGAGGAACGCGATCTTGCTCGGGCGCGCACCGTGCGTCAGCACGTGGTACAGCGTGAAGTCCTGCAGGTTGTAGGGGCCGATGGCGTCCTGCGTCGACTGCGGCTTCTCGCCCTCCTTCGTCGGCACGAGCTCGGGCGAGATCTCGGTGTCGAGGATCGACAGCAGCGTCTCGCCGACCTCGGCGGAGAACTCGTCACCCGAGGCGACCCAACGGATGAGGTGCTGCATCAACGTCTTCGGCACGCCCGCGTTGACGCCGTAGTGCGACATCTGGTCGCCGACGCCGTACGTGCACCAGCCGAGCGCGAGTTCGGACAGATCGCCGGTGCCGAGGACGATGCCACCCCTCTGATTCGCGATGCGGAACAGGAAGTCGGTGCGCAGGCCGGCCTGGACGTTCTCGAACGTCACGTCGTAGACGGGCTCGCCGCTGCCGGCGGGGTGGCCCATGTCCTTGAGCATCTGCGTCGCCATCGGCCGGATGTCGACCTCCTCGAACGTCACGCCGAGCGCTTCGGCGAGCTTGTACGCGTTCGACTTCGTGTGATCGCTCGTCGCGAAGCCGGGCATCGTGTACGCGAGGATGTCGGTGCGCGGGCGCCCGACACGGTCCATCGCCCGGGCGGCGACGATGAGGGCGTGCGTCGAGTCGAGGCCACCGGAGACGCCGATGACGATCTTCGGCGCGCCGATCGAGCGCATGCGCTGCTCGAGGCCCGAGACCTGAATCTCATACGCCTCGTAGCAGTCCTGCGCGAGCTGCGCGTCGTCGGCGGGGACGAACGGGAAGCGCTCGATCTCGCGGAGCAGGCCGCGGTCACCGTCCGGGGCGCCGAGTTCGAACGGCACCTCACGCAGCGGACGCGCCGGGCCGATGCCCGGACGGTTGTCGTCGTAGCTGTTGAAGCGCATGCGGGCCTGGCGGATGGCGCCCAGGTCGACGTCGGCGATGCTCGTGCGCGGGCCGCTCGGGAATCGCTCGGATTCGGCGAGCAGCGTGCCCTGGTCGTAGATCATCGTCTGCCCGTCCCAGGCAAGGTCGGTCGTCGACTCACCCTCGCCGCTCGCGGCGTAGACGTACGCGGCGAGGGTGCGGAACGACTGGCTCTGCACGACGAGGCTGCGCTGCGACGACTTGCCGATCGTGATCGGCGAGCCCGACAGGTTCATGAGGACGCTCGCGCCGGCCGACGCGGCCTCGGACGACGGCGGGATCGGCACCCACACGTCCTCGCAGATCTCGACCTGGATCGCGAGGTCGGGCAGGTCGACGGCGCGGAAGATGAGGTCGGGTCCGAACGGCACCTCGCCCAGGTCGCCGAGGTCAATGTACTGCCCGCGCTGGTCGAGACCCGGTGCATACCAGCGCTTCTCGTAGAACTCCTTGTAGGTGGGCAGGTGGCTCTTCGGCACGACGCCGAGCACCTCGCCGTCCTTGATGACGACGGCACAGTTGAACAGCCGCGTGCCCTTGCGCAGCGGCGCGCCGACGGCGAGCACCGGCGTCAGACCTTCGGAGTCGTCGGTGATCGTCTTGATGGCCGCGAGCACGTCGTCGAGCAGCACGTCCTGGAAGACCAGGTCGTCGATGCTGTAGCCGGTGAGGTCGAGTTCGGGGAACACCGCCGCTGCGACGCCCCGGTCGTGCAGCTCGCGGGCGACGTCGAGCACGCGCGCCGCGTTCGTCGTCGGATCGGCGAGCGCGACGGGATGCGTCACCGCAGCAACGCGCGCAAAACCGTGAGCATAGAGCGAGCGGAAGTTCATGCCGTCAGTGTGTCAGCCGGGGGTGACAACCGCGAGCGTCAGGCAGGCCGGACTCGTGGTGATCTCGGAAGCACGCAGCGACGGCGCCGTCGTCGTCGCCTGGTCAGGGGAGGCCGGGTGCGTGGCGCACCTCGCGAGCAGATGCGCCCGCTTCACTCCGTCGGCTGGCCCTCGCTGTGGCGCGTCGACCACAGACCCGCGGCGAGGCTTGCGCCCCACACCAGGAACAGCGGATCCCAGATCCAGGCATGCCCGATCATCGCGGCACGGTCGAAGCCTCCGTCAGGGCGAACAGCGCCGAGCAACACGGCGTTGGCGAGCACCGTGTTCGCGCCACCCCACGCCACGAGCACGACGCTCCCTACCCAGCAGACGGGGCGCGTCAGACGACGCAGCGGCCAGCCCCGCCTCGCCAGCCAGAGCGGAGCGACCGCACTCACGCCCTTGACCAACGCCACCGGGTACAAGACCCACATGATGTCGGCGAACTGAGCCACGAAGCTGTCACCCATCGTCCACAACAACCCCCGCTCACCCAGCGCCCAGTAGAGCGTCACCGCGGCATGGATGACGCCGGCGAGTGCGGCGAGGACGAACCAGCACGACGCTGACGAGCGGCGACCTGACGGTTGGACGGTCACGCTCTCACCTGCCCGTCGAAGGGATGATCATGCCCGCTGAGTCAGCTGACGGTAGGTGCCGACGCTGCTGCCGGAACATGCAGATGGGCGTCGAAATAGTCGTGGATACGCTGCTAGGCGCGCTCGGCGTCGTCGCGGCTGCCGCCGAAGCCGGCCACGTGCCACAGCGGCGCGAGCGTCGGAATACAAATCGGGCACGATGACGACGTACCCCCACGACGCCATGCGTTCCGCGTGCGCACGCATGTCGTCGTTCACGCCGAAGATCTCCATCACCATGACGACGCCGGGCCACGGCCCGTCCCCGCCAGGGCGCGCAAGGTAGGCCGAGAGGCGCTCAGAGCCACCCTGCTGCCTCGAAGCCTGAGCCAGATCAACGGTGCGCATCAGGACGTCAGCCATGCCGTGACCGTACTCCAGAGGCCCCCACGCCCCGCTACGCCGCGACGTGAACATCGAACGAACACCCGTGCGACGAGCGGGCACAGCGCGTCGAAGGCGCCGTGCCAGAGCCGGAGCGGGCGACGTCAGCCGCGAGGTGTTCCCGTCACCGCCCTACATCTGTAGTGTGACGTGAGACACGTTCACAGCCGTTGGAGGCCTCATGTCCGCCCTCACCACGCGGATCCCCCGCCGCCTGGTCGAGCACGCCACACCCAGCGTGCGCTGGAGCCTGCAGCACGCCATCCCGCGCAGGGCGCTGGTGCGCGTCGCGTCGCAGGGCGACCCACAGGGGGTGCTGAGCACCGAGACGACGGGCCTGCTGCCGGAGGAGCTCGCGCCGATCCTCGCGCGCATCCGCGGCGGCGGCGCCATCGTGACCGGCAAGCTCTCGACGCTGACGGGCGAGCACGACGCCGTCAAGGAGGTGCTGACGAGCAACGACTTCCGCACCGGCCTCCCCGGCGACACCTCGCGCGCGGTCCGCGGCGCGCTGACGTGGGCGGCGAGCACGACGATCGGGCCGCTCGAGCCGCCGTCCCTGCTGGCCACGGACGGCCCCACGCACACGCGCAACCGCAAGCTCGTCACCCGCGTGTTCACCGCGCGCGCCGTCGAGGCCCTGCGCGAACGCACCGAGCAGGTCGCCACCGAGCTGCTCGACGACCTCGAGGCCGACGCGCGCGCCGGGCATGACGTCGACCTCGTCGCGCGCTACTGCGAGCAGCTGCCCGTCACCGTCATCGCCGAGATCCTCGGGGTCCCCGAGAGCGAGTACGAGACGGTGCTGCGTCTCGGCGGGCACGCCGGTTCGAGCCTCGACCTGGGGCTCGACTGGGCGACGTTCCGCCGCACCGAGAGCGCGCTCGACGAGTTCGACGCGTGGCTTGAGACCCACCTCGCCGCCAAGCGAGCGCAGCCGGGTGACGGCCTGTTCAGCGCGCTCATCCAGGCGCAGGACGACGGCGTCGGCCTCAGCGACCAGGAGCTCAAGTCGGTGGCCGGGCTCGTCCTCGCCGCCGGTTTCGAGACAACCGTCAACCTGCTCGGCAACGCCATCCGGCTCATCGTCGACCACCCCGAGCAGCTCGCGGCGCTGCGCAGCGGCAAGGCGTCCTGGCTCAACGCCGTCGAGGAGACGCTGCGTTTCGACCCGCCCGTGCTGCTGACGGCGCGCACGGCGACGTGCGACACGCGCGTCGCAGACGTCGACGTCGCCGCCGGGACGCTCGTCGTCACCGTCCTGGCGGCAGCCAATCGCGACCCGAAGATCTTCGACGACCCCGACGCGTTCGACGTGCACCGCGAGAACGCGCGCGAGCACCTGGCGTTCTCGTCCGGGCGCCACTTCTGCCTCGGCGCGGCCCTGTCACGGATGGAGAGCGAGGTCGCGCTGCGCGTGTTCTTCGACCGCTTCGACGTCGAACTGCTGCCGGGCTCCACCCGTCGGCCCACGCGCATCCTGCGGGGATACGCGACGCTGCCGGCGCGGTTGGCGGCGCGCGCCTGATCGGAAGGTGCGACGAGAAGCACGCGAGGCCGACCGCGGCGCGATCGTCGCAGGTGCCGCGCACGACCCAGGCGCCCCGACGGACAGCGCGGCCCCCGTCATCACCGCCCTAGAATCGAGCGACCCCGACGTCAGCCGAAAGCAGCCTCAGTGACCATTCCCGACGCACCGCCCGGATCGACGAAGAGCCGCCGCATGATGGAGCGGCTGCTGGCCGCGCGTCAGCAGCTCATCAGCTTCGTCGTCGTCGGCGGGCTCGCCTTCGTCGCGGACGCGGGCGGGTTCAACGTGCTTCGCTATGCCGGCCCTGATGGGCACGGCATCATGTACGACCAGGCCGTCACGGCGAAGCTCGTCTCGACGGCGCTCGGCGTCCTCGTCGCGTGGCTCGGCAACCGCTACTGGACGCTCAAGGACACGCGGCGCGAGCAGGTGCACCACGAGGTGCTCATCTTCCTCGCCGTCAGCGCCGTCGGCGGACTCATCGCCATGGGCTGCCTCGGATTCAGCCACTACGTCCTCGGCCTGACGAGCAAGCTCGCGGACAACATCTCTGCCAACGGCGTCGGGCTCGTGCTCGCGACACTGTTCCGGTTCTGGGGCTACAAGACGCTCGTGTTCGTCGCGGGCAAGCCTGCTGAGGACGTCGAGGTCGAAGCTATTGACGCACCGCCGGCCGCATGAGTGACGCGCACGGCGGGTGGACGACGACGGGCTCCCGCGAGGTCTACTCGAACCCGTGGATCGCCGTGCGCGAGGACGCCGTTCTACGGCCCGACGGCGGCGAGGGCATCTACGGCGTCGTGACGATGCAGCATCCGTCGGTGTTCGTCGTCGCGATGGATGACGACGGGGCCGTGCTCATGGTCTCGCTGTATCGCTACGCGACGCGCGGCATGTCGCTGGAGGTCCCGGCAGGCGGGTGCGACGGCGACGACCTGCTCGACGCAGCACGCCGCGAGCTGCTCGAGGAGACCGGTTTCGTGGCATCCGAGTGGCACGAGATCGGGCGGATGAACGCGCTCAACGGCGTGTGCGATGCACCCGAGTTCGTCTATCTCGCAACGGGTCTGACGATCGGCGGCCGCGCGGACGTCGAGCCGCCCGGCAACGTCGGTGCCCTGGGTGACGGCACCGTGGCCGACGCAGCCGACATCGCGAGCGCCACCGTCGACGTGGAAGCCGAGCAAGCTGCCGAGGGCATCGACGCCGTCCGCTTCGTACCATGGGACGAGGCGATGAGCCTCGTCCGTGACAGCACCATCAGCGACGGCGAGACCGTCGCGGCCCTCATGTACGCGGCACTCGCGACGGGGCGCATCTGAAACCCGGAGATCGTGTCCTGCGCGCCCTCGGAACGCAGCAGCACACTCCAACCAGGCCCACCCGTTCGCATCCGAACGACACCTTGCGTCAATCGCGCCCCAACTCGTCAGTAACGCTCTACCGTCGAGACGGACGCTCGCGCTCGGGCGTCCGACCTGCGCTTCACCAGACCCGAGGAAGACATGCCGACCGACGTCGAAATCGCCGCTGCCACACCGATGCTGCCGATCGAGGAGATCGCCGCGAAGATCGGCATCCCCGCGAACGAGATCTTCCGGTACGGCCCGCACAAGGCGAAGGTCTCGCTGCCATACGTGCAGGGCATGCAGCGTCGCGAGGGCAGCAAACTCATTCTCGTCACCGCGACGAGCCCGACGCCCGCCGGTGAGGGCAAGACGACGACGACCGTCGGCCTCGTCGACGGCCTCGCCCACATCGGTGAGACGGCCGCCGCTGCGCTGCGCGAGCCGTCGATGGGCCCCGTGTTCGGCATGAAGGGCGGCGCCGCCGGGGGCGGCAAGAGCCAGCTCAACCCGATGACGGACATCAACCTGCACTTCACCGGCGACTTCGCCTCCATCGCCGAGGCGCACAACCTGCTCGCGGCGCTGATCGACAACCACCTGCAGCAGGGCAACGAACTGGGCATCGACCCGCGCCGCATCACGTTCAAGCGCGTGCTCGACATGAACGACCGCGCACTGCGCGACATCGTCATCGGCCTCGGCGGCCCGACGAACGGCGTGCCGCGCGAGTCGGGCTTCGACATCGTCGTCGCCTCCGAGGTCATGGCGATCTTCTGCCTCGCCACGTCGATCGACGACCTCAAGGAGCGCCTCGGCCGCATCGTCGTCGGCCACACCTACGACACGGAGCCCGTGACGGCCGCCGACCTCGGCGCCCACGGCGCGATGACGGCACTGCTCGCCGACGCGCTCGCGCCCAACCTCGTGCAGACGCTCGAGGGCAACCCGGCATTCGTCCACGGCGGCCCGTTCGCGAACATCGCGCACGGCTGCAACTCGGTGACGGCGACGAACACTGCTCTCGCCCATGCCGATTGGGTCGTGACGGAGGCCGGTTTCGGCGCCGACCTCGGCGCCGAGAAGTTCATCGACCTCAAGTGCCGCTTCACCGGCCTGCGCCCCGACGCCGCCGTCCTCGTCGCGACGATCCGCTCGATGAAGTACCACGGCGGCGTCACCGTCACCGACCTGACGAGCGAGAACGTCGACGCGATGCGCTCCGGCATGAGCAACATCGAACGGCACCTGCACAACCTGCGCGAGGTGTGGGGCCTGCCCGTCGTCGTCGGCCTCAACCGCTTCCCCAGCGACACCGACGCCGAGATCGCCGCGTTCGTCGAAGGCATCGAGAAGCTCGGCGCGCGCGTCGAGGTGTGCACCCACTTCTCCGATGGCGGCGCCGGCGCGGCGGGCCTCGCGCGCGCCATCGTCGAGGCGACCGAGGGCGGCACGCCCGATCTCCATTTCACCTACGACGACGGTCTGACGCTCGTCGAGAAGGTCGAGAAGATCGCGACGACGATCTACGGTGCCGGCTCGATCGCCATTCCGCCGGCGGTGGCGAAGCAGATCGCGCAGTTCGAGGCCGAGGGCTACGGCCACCTGCCCGTCTGCATCGCCAAGACGCAGAAGTCGTTCACGACCGACGACGCGATGCGCGGCGCCCCGTCCGGCCACGTGCTCGAGGTGCGCGAAGTTCGCCTCGCCGCCGGCGCCGGTTTCGTCGTGTTCGTCTGCGGATCCCTCATGACGATGCCCGGCCTGCCCAAGAAGCCCGCCGCGCTGGCCATCGACGTCGACTCCGAAGGCCACATCACCGGCCTGTTCTGAACCACCTGATCTGACCAGGCGATTCCAGGTCTGTGCCCGGCCGGCCCGCGGCCGGCCCCGCCGTTCCACGTCGCGTCGCGGCGCCGCCCGCCCTCTTGCGTGCACGTGCACCCGGGTGCACTTGCACGCAGGTGCATGTGGGCGCATGGGGTAGGCGACGCGTCGTCAGGGAACGAGTTTGCGCAGGATCCGCGCGAGGTCGACGCGATCAGCCGCGTCGAGACGGTCGATGAACACCTCACGCACTCTCGCCACATGAGGGGGCGCGGCCTTCTCGATTGCTGCGCGCCCCTCACGCGTGATGACGACGCGCGCGCCACGCGCGTCCTCGGCCACGTCATGGCGCTCGACGAGACCACGCTTGGCCATGCGCGTCACCTGGTGAGAGACGCGGCTTCGTTCCCACTGCAACCCGGCGGCGAGTTCGGAGAGGCGACGTTGCCCGTCGGGTGCGTCGGTGAGATGAACGAGTACCTCGAAGTCAGGCTCGGAGAGACCACTGGCCTTGAGGTCGCGCGCGATGACCACGTGCTGACGAGCATGAACACCCAGCCAGGCGCGCCACAACGCTTCCTCGTCGGAGCGCAGCCATCGACCGTCGTGATTCATACCACTCACCCTAGCGCCTGGTTGACACGTCACCTACCGAGCATGCCAAGCTTTAGGTGACACATCACCAACCTTGTGAGGACCGATGCGCACCACCGGCAACCTGTTCACCCTGCCCGCCCCGATCCGTGACGCCGGGCTCCTGCTGGCCCGCGCCCTGCTCGGAGCCGTCCTCATCGCCCACGGATGGCAGAAGCTGCACACGAACGGCATCGACGCCACCACCGCGATGTTCGAGAAGATGAGCGTCCCGGCGCCGCACGCCTCCGCATGGTTCGCGGCCCTCACCGAACTCATCGGCGGCGGCATGCTCGTGCTCGGCGTGCTGACGCCGCTCGCCGGCCTCCTCGTCGCCGTCGACCTCGCCGGTGCCTGGTGGTTCGTGCACCGCAGCCACGGCGTCTTCGTCGACGAGAGCGGTTGGGAACTCGTCGCCGCCCTCGGCCTCGCCGCCTTCGTCTTCGCGATCGTCGGCCCCGGCCGCTGGAGCGTCGACGGCCTGCTCAACCGCCTGCGCAGCCGCGGAGCCACCAGCGACGAGAGCCGCACTCCCAACGCCCTCACGCACGAGGACACCGCCGCGCGCGGCGCTCACGTCGCCGGCGCAGCCACCGACGCAACGGCTGACGACGCGCGCGCGACGGCGCCGGCCTGAGTCTGCTCCGAGCCGGCGGCCCCACCCGCCGTACCGAAGAGACGAGGCCCCCGACCTGCACGAGCAGGATCGGGGCCTGGCGCATCAGAGCCCGGCGCTGACGACGATGGGAATACTCACGTAGCGACTCGGTGGCCGATCGTCGAGGAAGGCCCGACCCCAGCGGGGACGAGGGCGCTCACAGGTCGGCCAGACATCACGCCGCTCAAGGCAGGACGCGGCTCAGGGCAGAACGCGCGGGCTGTATTTCGCCGCGCGAGCTTCGGCCAGCTGCGCCTGCTTGGCGCCGGCCTTCGCGAACGCCGCCTTGCGCGCCTTCGCCGTGTTCTGCGCCATGAGCAGGACGAACTGTTCGGCGCGCTCGCGCCGGAACGTCGTGCGTGCGGACGTGTTCCATGACCGGTTGAACAGACGCTTGGCGGCGGCCAGCTGGTCGGGAGACTTCTGCGTCAGCTCGTGCGCCAGATCCATCGCCGCGGCGAGCGGGTCGTCAGCCACCTCCGACGCGAGGCCCAGCTCGACCGCGCGTTCACCGGAGAGCATCTCGGCGGTCATCGTCAGCTTCTTCGCGACGTCGATGCCGACGAGTTCCTTGAGCGACTGCACGCCCGACATGTCGGGAATCAGCCCCCACTTGCCCTCGAGCACCGACCACTGCGCATCACTTGTCGTGTAGCGGTAGTCGCCGGCGAGCGCGATCTGCAACCCGCCGCCGTAGCAGTGACCGTGCACCGCGACGATGACGGGCACCGGCACGCGCCGCCACGCCCAGCACGCCTCCTGGAACGTGTTCGTGCCACGCCACGGACGCGGCAGGAAGACGGGCACGATCTTCACCGGCTTCGCCATGACCTCACCGAAGTCGAGGCCCGCGCAGAACGACCGCCCCTCGCCCGAGATGACGACAGCGCGCACCCCCTTGTTGCGGCGCACGTGATGCGCAGCGGCGACGAGCTCGCCGAGCATCGGCAGCGTCAGGCCGTTCAACTTCTCCGGACGGTTCAGCTTCACGTGCGCGATGCCGCCCGTGATCGTCGTCTCCACATTCGCCATCCCGCCAGCCTAGTGACGCGACCCGCCCTCGTGGGGCGATTCGTCGACGCCGGCACGCGACGTGGCGTGCGGGCACGGATCCGGCGCAGCCATTCCGAGCACCGGGCCCAGACGTCACGACACCTCGGCGCGACGGCCGTCGACCTCGTGCCCCTCGACCCCGAGGCTCTCAAGGACGTGCGCCTCGTGCTGGGCACGGGAGAAGAGTTCGAACGCGATGACCATGATTCACGGCACGATCGTGCAGATCGCAAGGACGACAGGGTCGACGTGCATGACCGAGACGTTCTCGAACGCCTGCGCCATGACGTGCAGACCACCACCGACGGCCGCGAGCGCCGGCCAGATGAGGACGTGGCTGTACCCGAAGCCGGACGAACGCCCACGGTGACGGTGCAGCACCGCGCCGAAGTTGGGGATGCAGTACGCCCACCAGAACCCGAACGCGATCGCGGCGGCCGCTGATGGCGACGAGCACGGCGCCCGTCCAGTCGATGCCCTGGCCCTCGATGTCCTTGATGCCCTGCAGCGTCAGGACGGTACCCGTGACGATCTCACCGATCGTGATGATCGTCAGCTGGCCGTGCCGTTCGACGATGTGATGCGCGTGCCATGGCGCCCCGGTGCCGCGTTCGGCGACGGCGGGCTCGGCGAGTTCGATGGGCGTCACGAGCGTGGTGATCGTGAAGATGACGACACCGATCATCTGCACCATCGTCAGCAGCCGGTGCAGCCAGTCGTCGGTGTCGTAGGCACTCGCGAACCACGAGTAGTCGATCCACGCCCAGATGATGCCGAAGCTCGTGAAACACGACGATCCGACGCCCGCCGCGACGTGCCCGTGCGCGAGCGAGTGCGCGAGCTGCGACGCGCCCGTGGCGACGGCGACGGCGAACGTCAGGTCGAAGAGCAGCTCTAGCGTGCTCCGACGCGTCCGCCCTCGTGCGGTCGCGCCCGCTCATGGGGCGCAGACGCGAACGCAGACTGTCGGGACCGACACGAGTGGGCGCGGCTTCACTCATGCGCACCATGTGACGGCAGTGCGACGCCGCCCCGCGCCTTGCCCACTTCGGCTCCTGGCGCGTCCGCGGCTCAGGCGGCGATCGCGACGAGCGAGCCGTCCACCACCTCGTACATGCGGGCCCCGACGAGCGACGGCGCGTAGGCGTGAACGCTCAGCGCCGGGGCATCGCCGACGGGGGCCGTGCGGTGCACGAGATCACCGGCGAACGTGCGGCTCTCCCCCGCCTCGACGATCGCGCTGACGGTGGTGCCGCGCACCCAGCGCTTCTCGCGCAAAGCTCCCTTGACGACGACGAACGCGCCCGTCGCGCGCCCGTGGTCGTGCCATTCGCTCGTCGACCCGGCCGGCCAGCTGATCGCCCACATCTGCAGGTGCGGCGTGCTCGCGAGCTCGACGCGGCGTCGCTCACCGCCGTCGGGCAGGTCGTCGAGGTGCGCGGCGAGCGACTCGTCCGAGGCGAACAGGCGCGCGACGCGCATGAGTTGCTCGTCGGTGAAGCTCGTGATGCCGGGGGCATCGGCTGCGGTGTCGGGTTGCGGGTGGCGGTTCATGCTGAGGCTCCGAGAGCTGGGGGTTGGCGTGAAGGGCGCCTGATGGGGCGCGATGGTGGCCTGATGAAGAGCGGGTAGGGCACGCCGACGGTGCGTCGTGGCCCTCCCCGACCTGACGACTGGTCCCCCCACCGTCTCACGTCGAACGTCGACGGTGGGGGCAGCGCGCCGACGAAGTCGTGTCGACTGCGCGTGTTCGCGGCGAGCGAACGCGAGCAGCACGAGCCAGCGCGTCGCGTCGGGGTCGTCGATCAGTCGAGTTCGAACGCGACGTCCGTCAGCGAGCGGCGGCGACGCGGCTTGTTCTCGCGCTCGATGTTGGCGGTGAGGTCGTATTCCTCGACGCGGCCGGCGAGCGTCGTGACGGCGGCGTGCTCACCGTCGCGTTCGGCGTCGGGCCAGGCGCGGCCGACGGCGATGCCCGCCATCGGCGCCCATGCCTCACCGAACGCGGCTCGCGTAGCGATGGCGTCGTGGTCGAACCCGGCGAACTGGTGGACGGCGAGGCCCATCGCGTGCGCCTGCAGCGTCAGGTACGCCGTCGCCTGGCCCGTGTCGTGTGCGGCGGTGGCACCGAAGACGAACTCCTTCGACGTCTCCGGCTGCTTCGCAACCTGCACGAACGAGACGGCGAGCATCGACGCAGCCGGCGCCCAGCGTCGATTGCCGCGCGCGAGCGTCTCGACGATGGCGGTGAACGTCGGATCCCACTCGTCGCCCTGACGGCGACCGACGAGGTAACGGTACGGCTGCGAGTTGCCGGCGCTCGGCGCCCAGCGGGCCGCGTCGAACAGCGTCGCGAGGTCGGTGTCGGAGAGGTCGTACGTCGGATCGAACACGGCCGGGCTGCTGCGGCGGGCGACGACATCGAGCACGGCGTCGGCCGGGGCCTCGCTCGTCGAGGAGAGAGCATCGTGAAGATTCATGCCACCACCCAAGCACGTCGCGCTGACAAGCACGGAATCCCGGCGCTGTGGGGAGGCTGAGAGTGCTGCGGAACGGAAGCGCCCGCCACCGCGGATGCGATGACGGGCGTCTCCCTCTTCCCCAAGAGTCCTGCCGCCGATGCGTGCCGGTTCAGGCGTGCAGGGAGCGGGCGCGGCGCCGGCGGGAAGAACACCGGGCGCCGCCGAACGTCGACGCGGGAGGTGTCGCGCGGCGTTCAGGTCGATGGGACGAGGGGGTCCGAGAGCCCTGCGCGGGGCGTGATGTGGGGATCACGCTGCGGCACACGGCGTCAGGGGTGAGCCTTCAGAGGGAGGCTTCGACGCCGTTGGAGAACATCGAGTCGTGCAGGCGCACCTTCGTCAACTTCGTGCCCTTCGGCGCGTCGAAGACGAGGATGCCCTTGAGCGTGTTGCCGGGGTTGATCTCGGTGTAGAGGGTGTCGTTGCCCTCGATGTAGATGGCGCCGTCCGAGGTCGCCTCGTAGCCGACCCCGTTCGCGTCGTAGGCCTTCTGGTCGTCAGCCGACAGCGACTGCGTCTCGGTGCCGGTGTTCTTCACCGTCACGTGCACGAGCGTGTACGCGCCCTGCGCCTTCTTGTTGAGATATTCGCCGCCGATGCTCGGCACGTCGCGCTCGATCTTCGTCACGGTGAAGGTGAACTTGCCGTCCGTCACCGACTGCCCGACGGCCGGCAGAGCGTCCTTCTTCTCCTCCTTCTTCGACTCGTCATTCGCGGTGTTCTTCGCGTCGCTCTTCGACGTGCCGGACGAGGACGCGCTCGACGCGGACGAGTCGTCCTTGTTGCCGCCGCCTGCCGCGCTGGCGATGCCACCGACGACGCAGAGGGCGAGCAGCCCCGTCAGGATCTTGTGACGGACGAAGAAGTTCTTCTTCTTCGGCGGCTCCTGCGGTTGCCACTGCTGCTGCGGGTAGCCCTGCTGGCCGTTCTGCGGGTAGCCGTTATGGGGGTAGCCCTGCGCGCCCTGCGGGTAGCCTTGCGCGCCGTTGTTGCCGTTCTGGCCGGTCGAACCGTCGAAGGGGGTAGCGCCGTTGCTGTTGTTCATCGTGCACTCCGGGGAAGAGTCGACGCAGATCGCGTCGGGTGAATGGAAGTGCCGCATCCGCCGATTGCTCGGCTGCGACCCCCGAAGATTCGCTGCCCGGCAGCACCTGCCACATCACCCGATCAGTCAGACGTCACCTGCCCGATCGGGCAGAGCCGCCGAGAATGGTGTCGAGCGATCGAGCCCGCCCCCCTCACTCGCCCCGGCGAAGCCAACTGAGTCAGTTGGTGCGACCTGCGTCAGCCGTGACTGACTCACCCGGCAACAACTGACTCAACCGCGCTCGCGCTCACGGCGAGAGCGCGCCGCGCGTACGTCATCACCGCCCGCGGTTCGGGCCCCCACGTACGACGCGAGGTGCTGGCCCGTCCGGGTCGAGGGGGCGGCCACGAGGTCGGCCGGCGTCCCCTCGAACACGACGCGGCCACCGTCATGACCGGCGCCGGGGAGGTCGATGATCCAGTCGACGTGCGCCATGACGGCCTGGTGGTGCTCGATGACAACGACGTTCTTGCCCGCGTCGACGAGTGCGTCGAGCAGTTCGAGCAACGTGCGGACGTCGGCGAGGTACAGGACCGTCGTCGGCTCGTCGAGGATGTACGTGCCGCCCTTGTCGCCCATGTGTGTCGCAAGCTTGAGGCGCTGGCGCTCGCCGCCCGACAGCGTCGTCAGGGGCTGACCGATGCGCAGGTAGCCGAGTCCGACGTCGTGCAGCCGGTCGAGGATCTTCGTGGCCGCATCCTTGCTCAGCATCGAACGCTGGACGCGCGGGATGACGCCCTCGTACGTGAGGTTGACGCCGTCGACGTTGATCTTCGTCGGCTCCTTGTGCAGGAGGTTGTCGAGCTCGCGCTTGGAGTAGTCCTTGATCGGCTTGTCCATGTCGAAGAACTTCGAGCAGGCGAAGATGCGGCCGTACCAGCCGTCCATCGTCATGCCGGGACGGTGAGAGCGCCCTCGGCGAGCGACTTGGCCTTGTCGAAGAGCTGATCGAGGCCGAAGTCGCTGACGCTGCCGCGCCCCTCGCAGCGCACGCACATGCCCCCGGTGACGGTGAACTGCCGCACCTCGCGGGTGCCGTCGGCTTCTGAGGGAGCCCGACCCGAAGCCGACGCGACGATGAACGAGTACGCCCGCGGGCCGCCGAGGCTCGGCGTCGCGATGCGCGAGAACAGGATGCGCAGCATCGCATTGACATCGGTGACGGTGCCGACCGTCGAGCGCGGATTCGCGCCCATGCGTCACGGAAACCGGCCCTGCGAATATGTACGAAAATCGCAGATGTGCACCCCCGACCAGGCGCAGAACGCCACGTTGTCGGTGGCCACGTCTAGGGTGAGCGGCGTGACGATGCCAGCGCCCCGCACCGACCCGCCGAACAGGCCGGCTGCGTCCTTCGGCACCCCGCCCGCGGCCACGAATTCGACTGCGCCTCTTGGCAGCTCCTCACGTGCACGTCGTCGTGCCGCGAACGTCGCCATCATCGTCGGCACCATCTTCTCCGCGTCGCTGGCCGCGGCCTACGTCACCCCGCGCATGGACGGCGCGGCGCCCGGCGGCTCGGGCAACGCGCTCAGCGTCACCGCGTTTCTCGCCTCGATCGCAGCGTCCGTCGGCCTGTGCTGGCGGCTGCGTTCGACGACGGCGCTGCTCGTCACCGCTGCCCTCGCGTGCCTGCCCGGCCTCGTCCTGCCCACCGACAGTCTGCCCGCGCTCATCGCGATGGCGAGCGTCATCGTGTGGCACCCTGACGTCCGCGCGCACGTCGCCGTCAGTGCCGCTGCCACGCTGACGACGTTCGTCGCCGTCTGGCGTGACTCGCGCGGCACCCGCGACGGCACGAGTTTCTGGAACAGCATCGAGCACCCTGACGGCTCGTCCGGCTCGTGGCCGGCGATGCCGTGGTGGCAGGTCGCGCTCATCACCGCCCTGCTCGTCGGCCTGTTCGCGGGGGTGGCGCTCGTGCGTCGCAGCCGCCGTGACGCCTCGCGCGCCGCCGCCGTCGCGCACCACGAACGCGCCCATGCCCAGCAGGCGCAGGCGCAGGCGCGGCAGTCGGACGTCCGCGCGCAACACGCCGTCAGACAGGCGGACGAGGCGCGCGCCCGGGCCCAGCAGACGCAGGCAAAGGTGCATGATCTCGGCCGGCAGATGGCGGAGAAGGACGAGCGCGAGGCCCTCGCACGCGAGGTGCACGACGTGCTCGGCCACCGCCTCAGTCTGCTGTCGATGCAGGCCAACGCTCTCGAGATCGAGGCGCAGGAGGCGGGTTCGCGTGACGTCGAGGATCGCGCACGGCAGATCCAGGAGGGCGCGGCCGGTTCGATGACGGATCTGCGTTCGCTGCTCGCGATGCTGCGCACCGGCGCGACCGACGAGTCGGCGGATCACCACGATCTGGCCGACATCGCCGATCTCGTGCGCGAGTGCATCGACGCGGGCACGCCCGTCAGCTCGAACGTGTTCGTCGATCAGTCGCACCCGCTGGACCCCGTCATCTCGCGCAGCGCGTACCGCATCACCACCGAACTGCTGACGAACGCGCGCAAGCACGCGCCGGGCTCTCTCGTGCAGCTCGACATCCGCGGTGACGCGCGCGGTGGCATCACGATCTCGACGACCAACCCGCTGCCCGATGTCGCGCGCGCTGCCCGATCGGATGGTTCGGGAACCGGCCTGACGGGCGTGGCGCGGCGCGCTCAGGACGTCGGAGGATCGTTCTGGGCAGGCCCGTCACCCGACGGTCGCCGCTTCACCGCGAGCGCCACGCTGCCGTGGACGATGCCGCGTGTCTGACGACGGCTCGATCCACGGCACCACACGTGTCGAATGCGACGAGAGTACGAAAGCAGTTGAGCATGAACGACATTGACCGCCCCGACGGCGCATCCCTTCCGGCCCATGACGGCGCTGAGCGCGCGATCCGCGTCATGGCCGTCGACGACGACCCTATGGTGCTCGACCTCATCCGCGTCATGCTCAAGGCCGCGCCCGGTATCGAACTCGTCGCGACGGCGAGCGACGGCGATGAGGTGATCGGGGTCGTCACAGCACATCACCCGGATGTCGTCCTCATGGACGTGCGTATGGAGCGCATCAACGGCATCGACGCGACGCGCGCACTGACGAGGCGGCCGAACGCACCGCGCGTCATCATTCTCACGACGTTCGACGAGCAGGAGTACGTGCCGCAGGCGATGGACGCCGGTGCCGTCGGGTTCATCCTCAAGGCGTCGGCGCGCGAGGCGCTGTACGGCGCGATCCGCGACGCACACGAGGGGCGCAGCCCCATGTCGCCCGCGAGCGCTGCGCATCTGCGCACCGGATACCTCGACGCCGGGGGCGCCGCGCGCATGGACGCTCGCGCGAAGCTCGCACGGTTGAGTGACCGTGAGCGCGAGATCGTCGAGATGGTGGCGCAGGAGATGTCGAACCCCGCCATCGCCGCCGAATTGTTCTTGAGCGAGAGCACGGTGAAACAACACCTGACGTCGGCCGCCACCAAACTCGGCGTGACAGGCCGCGTCGGCATCGCGATGGTCCTGGCCCGGGCGGAATAGCGTCGAGGATGCGGTTCCTCACAGACGGCAGCCACGACCCGAACGGAGGCGCACCCGTGGCGCGGTGCCCGTCCGGCGCGCTCGAGGTGCACGAACACGACGCGATTTCCTGACGGTTTCCTCGGACGCGACGACTCACCGCCTCATCTCTTCATCTCGCGGGCTGACGCACATGAGGAAGCCTGACGCGCTTACCACCCGCACTCGCGCCACCCAGCGCACGAGGGGGGATCGTCAGCGAGCCGAGTCGAGGCGCGCCATGTGTTCCTCGCTCAGCTGCGGAGCCGCCAGTGCGGCGTCGAGCTGCTCGAGCGAACTTGCCCCGACGATTGGGCGCATCGACGGGCTGCCCTGCACGAGCCAGGACAGCACGACCTGCCCGGGCTGCGCGCCCAGTTCGTCAGCCACCGACCGCAGCGCCGAGAGGCGACGCGTCGTCCCCGGGTGGTCGTAGACCTCGGGCAGCGGCCGGTCGTCACGGTCGTACGCACCCTGGATCAGCGGGCTGTAGGCCCAGCACTCGAGGTCGTCATGCGTCTCGAGATAGTCGATCGTCTCGTCGCTGACGAACCCGAAACGGTGATCCTTGCCCGGCACCTGCGTGTCGGGGCGCGGGCGGACGTATGACGTCGTCAGCTGCAGCGCCGTGAACGGCTCGACGCCCTGCTCGGCGGCCAGCATGCGTGCCTGCTCGACGCGCCACGTCGGGTGGTTGCTCACACCGAGCCGGCTCACCTTCCCTCGCGCAACAAGGGAACCCAGCGCCGCGACGACGTCGGGCATCGGCGTCGAACGATCCTCACCGTGCGCCCAGTAGACATCGACGACGTCGATGCCGAGACGTTCTCGGCTTCGCTCGAACTGGGTGGCGATGACGTCAGGCGCGAGGCCCTCCCACTCGGTGAAGTCGCCGGCCCGCGCCGGTTCCTGACCCACCTTCGTCGCAATCGTCAAACCTTCGCGGATGCCGGCGTTGGCGCGCAGCCACGCCCCGATCGTCTGCTCGCTCTGGCCGCCCGCACCCGTCGGATTCGCCCAGAACGCATAGCAGTTGGCCGTGTCGAGCGTGCGCCCACCGGCGTCGACGTAGCGATCCATGAGGGCGAATGACGTCGCCCCGTCCGTCTTCGTGCCGAAATGCATCGTGCCGAGGACGAGATGCGGGGCGATCCAAGAAGTCATGCGCCCATCCAACACGCAGCCGGCCACGCACCTCAACGTGGAGGGGCGGCCTCGAGACCCCCTGATCCCGCCGGTCCACAGGAAACCCCTCGCCGCACACGTCGGGCCAAGAAGTGCCTCGTGCGATCTCGTAGCCCGGCGGCGGCGCGCGAAACACACGCGATAGAGCACTGCCGTGCGGTGCGCCGGCACGCCATCACCACCGGCCTCGACGGAACCACCACACCCCGCGCGCACGTCACACCAGCACACCATCGAGGGAAGCAAGACATGCGCCGGTCCATCATCATCACCATCGCCGTCGCGGTGCTGGGCATCATCGGCGCCGTGTCGGCGTTCGCGCTGTCGTCCCGAATCGGTGCCCCAGGCGGGCACGGCGGATCGGAGCCGGCACAGCCGGACCCGGCGATCGCGCGCGACATCGAGAACGCCGTGCGCCACCAGCCTGGTGTGGCGAATTCGCGCGTCGTCATGAAGGTCAACTGCACCGACGGCTGCCAGGGCCGTGACCATGAGTTCACGGTCGACGTCACACTGACGGACGACGCCAGCGCACGCCACGTGCTCGACGCCAACCGCACGATCAACGAGCTCTACCCGCGCACGGCTCCGCCGGAGTGGGCACGTTCTCCCGGGCGAATCCGCTTCAGCCTGCACTCGCCGCAGGACGGTGGTCTCATCGTGCCGACCACCAACGGCAGCCACGGCACGGCTTCGTCACCGACCAGGGCCGGCGCGTTGACGAGCACGCAGGTCGACGCGTTCTTGGCGGCTGCCCGCGTCAACCCGTCGTCGTCGGCGTCATGGTCGTCGTCAGGCAGGGACGACGCGCCGTCGTTCGTCGTTCGCTCCACCATCAAGACCAGCGATTGCGCGACGCTCGACGCGATGGCCGCGAACACCGTCACCGCGCTGTCGGCGATACGCCGCAAGGGCACGCCAGCGGAGTTTCACTTCCGGTGCGAGCACGCCGCGGGTGAGGTGCCGATCGGCGCGACGACGCACACGACCGGATGGTCGACGATGACCCACACCCTGTCGCGGCTCATGACCCCGCCGGCGGGCAGCAGGTCGTACCGACGTGACGGCGTCTACCTGAAGTACAAGCACGACAGCGCCGTCCTCACGGTGACGGGCGAACCGTCGAATGCGACGTCCGAGGTGAAGAACGACGCGACGACGGTCGTGGCGCAGCTTCGCGCACTCGAGGTGCCGACGCCCACGCTGGACCTGCGGCCCCCACCGTGACCGGCGGCGCTCGACGGCGAACGCATGATGCGTCATGAACACGCGAACGCCCGGCACCCCTCGTCGGGGCGCCGGGCGTTCGTCGAGGCTCAGGCCTGGGCTGCGGTCTCTTCGCTCTCGGCGCGACCGCAGTTGCACCCGCCGCAGCCGCAGCCGCCACCGGCGCCCATCCCGGCTTCGCGGGCCTTGGCGTCGGCCTCCATCTTGGCGCGGATGTCGTCCATCGGCAGCTCACGGATCTGACGGATCAGGTCCTCGACGGCCGCCGCGGGCAGCACGCCCGAGTTGGAGAACACCATGAGGCCGTCGCGGAACGCCATGAGCGTCGGGATGGACTGGATGTTCGCGGCCGCCGCGAGCTCCTGCTCGGCATCGGTGTCGACCTTCGCGAAGACGATGTCGTCGTGCTTCTCGCTCGCCGCCTCGAACACGGGCGCGAACTGACGGCACGGGCCGCACCAGGCCGCCCAGAAGTCGACGAGGACGATGCCGTTGTTCTCGATGGTCTCGGTGAACTTCTCACCGGTCAGTTCGATGGTTGCCACAGGCCTTGCTCCTCGAAAAAAGATTGTGGTTCGTCGGCCATTCAAACAAACACCGGAGGCAATCTCTTCCCGCCGCGCTCGCCCGCCAGAACCGCTCGCCGCGCGGGCCGTGGAACCGGCGCGCGGGCGTTGCCGTCCAAACACCATGACAACGACACGACGCTGGCCGCTGACGGTGGCGCTCGCCCTGGTGGTGGCGCTGATCGCGGCCGGTGTCGCCGTCGTCAACCTCACAAGGCACGATTCCTCGTTCCGCGAACCGACCCAGCCGGCGCCTGCCTACGCACATGCTCTCGAGGAGCAACTCGAAGAGCGGCCCGGCGTGGCACGGGTTCGCGCCGAGGAAGCGATCGAGTGCATCGACGGCTGCAAGGGTCAGCGCTACGGGTTCGACGTCGCCATCGACCTCACGGACGACGTGACGGCCGCGAACGTTCGGAACGCCGCGGCCTTCGTCCGCAGCCGCTACCCCGAGGGCGCGCACCCAATGGCGGCAAACATCCCAGCGTCCATCCACTTCTTCACCGCCGGGTTGAACGCGAGCGGCGACAACAGCCTCGCCGTTACCACCTCCGGCCCAGCCCTGACGACGGCGCAGGCGCAGGCCTATCTCGACGTGGCGCGCACGAACCCGCGGACGGAAGCGCGCTTGCTCCCCGACCGCGCACAGCCCGCGGCGAAGGCGACCTTCGTCGTAGAATCCGACGTCATCGCAACGAAGTGCGAGGATCTCGACCGAGTGACCGCTCCGACGGTCGCCGTCCTGCGCAAGGCGGCCGGCACCGACGGCATAAGCACGCATCTGACCTTCCGGTGTGCGCAGACGTACGCCACCGTCGCCGTGGGTCCGACGACGTGGACCCACGGATGGTCGGATGCCGCGACGGCCTTGAGCACACTGGAAGCGACGCCGCAATCGAGCGCCGCGGAGAGGCCCTACGTTCGCCTCGGCGTGCGAGACGGCGCAACACGCCTGACGGTGAGCGCCCGCTCCGATGACGCGGTGAGTCCGGAGACCCGCCGTCGTGCGGGCGTCGTCATCGAGCGCCTTCGCACGGTGGGCGCGGTGAATCCTCAGCTCGATCTCGACTGAGTCGCCCTCGCCTGACTCGACGTCGACGTCACGCCTCCAGGCGAGGCGGGCGGCGCCGATAGCTCGCTGGCGTCGCCGACATCCGAATCGGGTTGGCGACCTGCGCGACGCCCTCGACGTCGACGCGCATGTCGAGGCCGACTGAATCGGCGAGCGCGAACGCCTGCGCGAGATCGTTGACGGGCCCGGCGGGCACACCGGCGTCCGCGAAACGCTCGGCCCATCCCTGCGCGCCATGTGCCGACAGCGCCTCGAGCATCAGCGGGACGAGGTCGTCGCGATGCTCGACACGGGCGGAGTTGGTCGCGAAACGGGCATCCTGCGCCCACTCACCATGACCGAGAACCTCTGCGGCGCAGGCGAACTGGCGATCATTGCCGGCGGCGATGGCGAGCGGCCGATCCGCAGTCTCGAACACTTCGTACGGCACGAGCGACGGGTGACGGTTGCCCATGCCGCGCGGCACGGCCCCCGTCATGACGTGCGCGCCGGCCTGATTCGTCAGCGCCGACAGCAGGGACGACAGCAACGACACCTCGACGAGTTGCCCCTCCCCCGTCGCGTCGCGATGCCGCAACGCCGCGAGCATGCCGACGGCAGCATGCAGACCGGTGACGACGTCGACGAGCGCGACGCCGACCTTCGTCGGCTCGCCGGGCGGCCCGGTCACCGACATGAGGCCACCGACGGCCTGCACGAGCAGGTCGTACCCGGGCAACGCCGACTCACCGAAACCGGTGATCGAGACGTACACGACGTCCGGGTTCCACTCACGCACCTGCTCATACCCGAACCCCAGCCGCGCCATCGTCCCCGGCAAGAAATTCTCGACGACGACGTCGGCGCGCGTGACGAGATCGCGTGCGGCGGCGAGATCGTCCGCCTCGCGAAGATCCCAGAACTCGCTGCGCTTGTTGCGGTTGACCGACAGGAAGTACGTCGCCTCCCCGTCCTCGGTGAACGGCGGACCCCAGGCGCGCGTGTCGTCACCGCCGTCAGGGCGCTCGATCTTGACGACGTCGGCGCCCAGGTCGCCGAGCAGCATCGTCGCGTAAGGGCCGGCCAGGACACGGCCGAAATCGGCGATGAGCAGGCCGTCGAGAGCTGATGGCACGCAGGCTCCTCGAGGGAAAGTTGGACGAACGAACGTGGACGAGATTCGCCGATGGGGACAGGAATCGCAGATGAGGCGGGCGCGCGACGCTCAGCGACCCGCCGGGCGGGCGTCATCGGACGACGGTGCGTCCGGCGCGTCACCCCAGGCGGAGCCGAAGTCGCGATCGAGTTCAGTCACCGTCTTGTTGCGCAGCCCCCACAGGTACACGGCGAGCGACACTGCGACGCACGCGAGCAGGTAGACGCGGAAGCCCTTCTCGTTGCCATGGGAGGCGAACCAGGTGCCGATGTAGGGCGCGGTGCCACCGAAGACGGCGTTCGCGAGGCCGTATCCGAGTCCGACGCCGAGGGCGCGCACGCGCGTCGGGAAGAGCTCGGCCTTCGCGACGGCGTTGACCGACGTGTAGAACGCGACGATGAGCAGCGCGAACATCTGCAACCCGAACGCCGCGAGGCCCGATTCGACCGAACGGATCGCGCCCAGCACCGGCCACGTGATGATGAGCGAGCCCACGCCGAAGATGAGCAGCATGGTGCGTCGCCCGATCTTGTCGGACAGCAGTCCGTACAGCGGCTGCACGATCATGAACACCGTCAGCGCGCACAGGTTGACGATCGAGACGGTGTCCGCGTCGAGCCCCGCCACCTTCTTCATGTAGCTCTGCATGAGGGTCGTGTAGACGTAGAACGACGTCGTCCCGCCGATCGTCAGGCCGACGACGACGATGAAGGGCCGCCAGTACTCGCGGAACAGCAGGCCGAGCGAGCCCTTGTTCTCGGTCGGGGCGCCTGCCGCCGCGTCGCCCGAGGCGGTATCCGCGACGTCAGCCGTCTCGTCCATGCTGCGCCGCAGCCACAGCACGACGAGTGCGCCCGCGGCGCCGATGAAGAACGGCAGACGCCACCCCCAGGTGTGCATCTGCTCCTTGTCGAGCACGTGCTGGAGGACGACCTGCAGCAACGCTGCGAGCACCTGGCCGCCGACGAGCGTCACGTACTGGAAGCTCGAGTAGAACCCGCGACGGTTCGGCGTCGCGATCTCCGACATGTACGCGGCCGTCGTCCCGTATTCACCGCCGACGCTGAAGCCGCTGATCGCGCGCCCCACCCAGAGCAGGACGGTCGCCCAGATGCCGATCCGGTCGTACGTCGGCGCCGCGCCGATCATGAGGGTGCCGAGCGCCATGAGCAGCACCGACGTCGTCAGGGCGGCGCGGCGGCCCTTGCGGTCGGCGTAGCGTCCGAAGAACCACGACCCGATGGGCCGCATCAGGAACGTGATGGCGAAGACGGCCCACGTGTCGAGCAGCGCCTGCGTCTCATCGCCCTTGGCGAAGAAGTTCGACGCGATGTACGTCGTGAAGATCGCGTAGTTGTAGAAGTCGAACCACTCGATGAGATTGCCGAGCGAACCACGCGCGACATTGCTCATCACCGAGTTGCGACGCTCACCGCCGACGCGCGGGGCGGATGCTGTTGAGCTCATGGGATCCTCTCGGGGCGAACGTGGACGCCGTTCGCCGATGTGGACGAAAATCGCGAAGGGGGACAGGAATCGCAGATGGGGACAAGAGGTGCAGATGTGGACGAGAATCGCGGTGCAGTCAGGCGCGAGAAGCCACCTTCATCGACGGCTGATGCAACCTGCACCCTATGTGGTGATCGACGCCACGGGTGTGCGTGCCGCCACACGATGTCATACCCGCGAGTAGCGTCCGAGTAGGCTGACCACCGAACCACGCCGCTTGCGAAGGAGGGCCCGATGCGCATCGCGCTGTCCTCCTATCGCAGCAAGCCGCACAGCGGCGGCCAGGGCATCTACGTGCGTCACCTCAGCCGCGAACTCGCCGCTCTCGGCCACGACGTCACCGTCTTCTCCGGCCCTCCCTACCCCGAACTGGACGACGCCCGCCTTGTGGCTGGCCGTGCGACTGACCGGGCGACGGGTCCAGCGAGTCGCCAGACGTCGTCAGCCAAGCGGGCCGGCGCGACGGCGAGCATCGAGCCGGCGAGCATCGAGCCGACGAACCCCGGCAGCCTGCACCTCGAGAAGCTCGCGAGCCTCGACCTCTACAACGATGACGACCCGTTCCGTCACCCCCATCCGCGCGAACTGCGCGACCGCATCGACGTCGTCGAATACGCGGGGATGCTGTCGGGTTCGTTTCCCGAACCACGCACGTTCGGGATGCGACTGGCGCGCGAGATGCGTTCGCGGTCGAGAGAGTTCGACGTCCTGCATGACAACCAGACGCTCGCGCCGGGCCTGCTCGACATCGCGCGCGGCGGCCTGCCCGTCGTCACGACGATCCACCACCCGATCAGCGCCGACCGCCGCCTCGAGATCGAGGCCGCGACGAACCCGTGGCGCAAGTACACGAAATGGCGTTGGTACTCGTTCGTGCCGATGCAGGCGCGCGTCGCCCGCGCGAGCAGCCGCATCATCACCGTGAGCGAGACGAGCCGCGACGACATCGTCCGAGAATTCGGGGTCGACCCCGAACGCATCAGCATCATCCCCGTCGGCGTCGACGTCGAGACGTTCACGCCCGACGCCGGCGTCGCGAAGAGTGCACCTGGGATCGCCGTCGAGACGTCCGCCCCGGGCATCGACGTCGAGACGTTCTGGCCTGACGGCTCGGCGCGCCACCGCGTGCCCGGACGCCTCACGACGATCACGAGCGCGAACGTGCCACTCAAGGGGTTGAGTGTGCTCATCGACGCGCTCGCTTTCCTACCGCAGGACGCGTGGCGCGAACTCGTCGTCGTCGGCACACCGAACCGCGCGGTCGAGACCCAACTCGAAGCCCTCGGGTTGTCCCCTCGCGTCCGGTTCGTCAGCGACATCAGCGACGACGACCTCGCGGGTCTGCTCGCGAGCGCCGCCGTCCACGTCGTGCCGAGTCTCTATGAAGGTTTTTCGCTGCCCGCGGTCGAGGCCATGGCGTGCGGCACACCCGTCGTCGCGACGCGCGTCGGCGCGCTGCCGCAACTCGTGCACGGCACCGACGGCGAGACGTCGGCTGTCACCGGCAGCGCAGGCAGGGCTCCCGCCACCCACGGCGGGAGCGCCGGCCCACGCGCCCACGCGACGGGCGAGGCGGACACGAGCGCTGACGCCGACGGCTCTGACGCCGGCATCCTCGTCGAGCCAGGTGATGCGCGCGCTCTCGCGGGCGGCATCGTCAGCCTGCTCGAATCCGAGGAGACCCGAACACGATTCGGACGCGTCGGTCGCCGTCGCGCCGTCACGACATACTCATGGCGGGCTGTCGCCGAGGCGACGGCCGCCGTCTACACCGAGGAGATCGCCCGATGCTGACCGTCGACTTCAACCGCTTCACCCTGGGCCCGGGCATGACGGTGCTCGACGTCGGGTGCGGGCAGGGGCGTCACAGCTTCGAGGCGCTGCGTCGCGGCGCGGACGTCACGGCGTTCGACTTCAGCCAGTCCGACCTCGACGAGGTGCAGACGATGTTCGACGCCATGGCCGCCGAGGGCCAGGTGCCTGCGAGCGGCGCCTACCGCACCGTCCGGGGTGACGCCCGCGCGATGCCGTTCGACGATGCGAGCTTCGAGCGCGTCATCGCCTCCGAAGTGCTCGAGCACATCGTCGAGGATGACGCCGCCATCGACGAGATCGTGCGCGTGACCAAGCCCGGCGGCCTCGTCGCCGTGACGGTGCCGCGGTACTGGCCCGAGAAGATCTGCTGGGCCCTGTCGACGCCCTACCACGAGGTCGAGGGTGGCCACGTGCGCATCAACAAGGCGAGCGAACTCGTCGGCAAGCTCGAGAAGCGTGGCCTGACGACGCTCGGCACGCACCACGCGCACGCGCTGCACTCGCCGTACTGGTGGCTCAAGTGCGCGGTCGGGGTCGACAACGACACCAACCCCGCCGTCAAGGCGTATCACCGCATGCTCGTCTGGGACATGATGAAGGCGCCGGCGCTGACGCGTCAGGCCGAGAAGGCGCTCAACCCCGTCATGGGCAAGAGCTTCGTCGTGTACCTGCAGAAGCAGTACTGAGCCCCGTCGCGCCGATGACGCCAGCCCTCACCAGTGAACAAGTCTGCGAGACAGGCCTGTTCATTGCTCGCCTCCAGGGCGAAGACGGCGCGCTGCCGTGGTTCGTCGGCGAGCAGTGGGACGCCTGGAACCACACCGAGGCACTCATGGGCCTGACGATTGCCGCCCATGTTTCACGTGAAACCGGATCACCCCGTGTCAATCACACCGCCGAGCAGCTGAGCGAACGCGCCCGTCTCGGCCTGCAGCACCTGCGCGAAACGCAGCGTGAGGACGGCTCGTGGCCGATGCGCGTGAGAGACGGCGTCGTCGAACAGGACGAGAGCGACACGAACCAGTGCGCCTACCCGGCCGTCGGCGTCTGGCATCTCGCGCTCGTCACCGGCGCAGGGCGCGGCGACGGCCCCGACCGCGGCATCCTCGCCGAGAACTGGCCGATGGTCCGTGCGGCGATCCGACACGCCCTGACGGCCCAGCGCGACAACGGCACGATCGCCTGGGCGATCAACCGTCGCGGCGGCCTCGGCGACCATGCGTTGCTCACCGGCAACGCCAGCATCCTGCAGTCGCTGTGGGCCGCGGCCGCCATCGCGGATACCCTCGGCCACGTCGATGACGCTGCGTCCTGGCGCGCATCCGGCGCCCGGCTCGCGGCAGCGGTGCGTCAGGTCGAACTGTTCGCCGACCGTCGCCGCTTCTCGATGGACTGGTTCTACCCCGTCCTCGGCGGCGCTCTCGTCGGCGACCACGCGGCCACGCACCTGCGTCGCGACTGGGATCGCTTCGTCATCGAGGGCCAGGGGGTCCGCTGCGTCGACGACCGACCGTGGGTCACCGGCGGGGAGAGCGCCGAACTCGTCATGGCGCTGTGTTGCCTCGACGGCACGCCGCACGAAGATCGCGCGCGACGCGAGGCCCGCGCCGTCTTCGCCGACCTGCAGCACACACGCGACACGAGCGGCGGCTATTGGACGGGGTACGTCGTCGACGACGACGCCGTGTGGCCCGTCGAGCAGACGGGATGGAGCGCCGGCGCGATGCTGCTCGCCGCCGATGCCCTCGACGGCCTCACGCCCGCCGCCAACTTCTTCCACGCCATGACGTGGCTGGCCCGCACGCCGAGCCACAGCGCCGCCAGAGACCACGAGGAGCCCCGATGAGCACCCCGCCCCTTCCCCAGGACGTCCTCGACGCCTTCCACGCGACGACCGGTTTCATGCCCGACGACGAGGGTCAGGCCCTGTACGAGGCGGCCGCGAGCGCCCGTCCTGGCACCTGGCTCGAGATCGGCACGTACTGCGGCAAGTCGACGGTGCTGCTCGCGCAGGCGGCGCGCGTCGTCGCCGGATCGTCCGACGCCGCAACGCAGGTGGTGACCGTCGACCATCACCACGGCAGCGAGGAGAACCAGCCCGGCTGGGAGTGGCACGACACGTCGATGGTCGATGAGCACTCGGGGCTGCTCGACACGCTGCCCGCATTTCGTCGCACGTGGGACGAGCACGTCAAGGACGTCGTCAGCATCGTCGTCGCGACGACGGCGCAGGTCGCGACGTGGTGGCGCACCCCCGTCGAGTTCCTCTTCCTCGACGGCAACCACGTCGAGGAGATGGCGCAGCACGACTACGCGGCGTTCGCGCAGCACGTCACGCCCGGTGGGCTGCTCGCGGTGCACGACGTCTTCCCCGACCCGAATGACGGCGGGCAGGCACCGTGGCATGTCGTCGAACGCGCCCTGGGCGACGGCTTCGAGCAGGTGTCGCAGACGGGCTCGTTGCGCATCCTGCGGCGCCGCTGACCCCAGCAACCTAATTTCGGCCTCCGCCACCGAATTGTTGCCCCTTGCACAACTTATGAGTCGGATCTCATAATGCATGAATGAACGGGGCGCCTGCGGCCGTCACCGTCAGCCGGGGGCGGAGGCCGATGAGCAATCCGATGACGAGCTTGGTGCTCGACGAGGGGATGAGCGTCGAACTGCGGGGGCAGTTGGCGCTGTGTGAGGACGAGGTCGTCCTGACGGGCTGTGGGATGCTGCCGTTCGGTTCGCCGCCGCATCTGACGTGGGAGCAGACGCCCTTCGTAGCACTGGCCACCGACTGCGCGAAGAAGGCGCGGCCGCTCGTGGGGCAGCCCGTGTTCGGGCGTGCGACGTGGACCGGGTACGAGATCAGTGCGTGCGAACTCGAGCCGGGGGACGCTTGGGCGCACGCACACGACATCCCCGATCCGCTGACGAAGGACCGCACCCCCGTCAGCGCGCACGTGCGCTCCGTCGAGGCCGGCTTGTTCTCGAGCGGCGCCATGCTGCGTCGCGTCCGTTTTCTCGACGACGGGCGACCGCGCGTCATCGCCAGCGCCACTGACGTCGAGCTCACGACGCGACTGCTCACACCCATCTACGGTGATGCGCTCGAGGTGCATCGCAGCCGCTGGAGCGTCAGCGAGGTGCGTGGCCTCGACGACATCCTCAACGATCTGCCCGAGGACAAGGTGCTCAAGATCGAGTACCGCATGGACGGTGACGGCACGATCAGCCGCAAGCTGCGCGTCAACTACGTCGACGATGACCTCGCGCGCTCCCTCGCCCCATTTCCGCCCGAGATGCTCGCCGTCTACGCCGTCGTCGAACCCGAGGGTTCGCCGCAGGATCGTGACCCCTGGTTTCCCGCGCGAGCCCGGCATCTCGTGCGTTCGGCCGGCACCCCCGATGTGCCGGCGCGCGAACACGCGCGCGTGTAGCGCGCCAGTGGCCCGGCACCCGGCGATGCAGACAGCGCGCCGCCGCGCAGGCCTGTGAGGCCTGCGCGGCGGGCTTGTCTCGTGATTCAGCGACGACGGGTGGCGACCAAGCTCGTCGCCGTCACCGTCAGCAGCGACACGATGATGACCGACAGCGACACGGCCGTCGAAGGCGTCCACACCCAGTGCCAGACGTCGTGCGCCCAGTGCGCGATGAGCTTGTACCCGATGAACGCGAGGATGACGGCCAGACCGTAGCCGAGGTGTACGAGCCTGCCGAGGACGCCCTCGACGAGGAAGTACAGCGCGCGCAGACCGAGCAGCGCGAACGCGTTCGTCACGAAGACGAGGTACGGGTCGGACGTGATGCCGTAGACGGCGGGCACCGAGTCGAGCGCGAACAAGGCGTCCGTCGCGAGGACGGCCAGCGTCACGACGGCCAGAGGCGTCAACGCGCGACGGGCGGACCGGCCGGTGGCGCCGGCGTCAGCGTCTTCTCGCACGAGCATCGCGGAGCCGCGGTAGCCGTCGGTGACGGGGAAGAAACGGCGGATGACCTTGACGACGCGCATGTCACCCGGGTCGACGGTGTGGTCGTCGCCCTGACGGGTGTCGCGCCAGACCTTCACGGCCGTCCACAGCAGGAACGCGCCGAAGATGACGAACATCCAGGCGAAGTTCGTGAGCAACTGCGCGCCGAGCGCGATCATGATGGCGCGCATGACGAGGGCGCCGGCGACGCCGATGAGGAGCACCCGCTGCTGGTACACCTTGGGCACGGCGAACGCCGTCAGCAGCATCATGAACAGGAACAGGTTGTCGACGCTGAGTGACTTCTCGACGAGGTAGCCGGTGTAGAACTCGGTGCCCGTCGTCGAGCCGTGCGCGCTCCACAACCAGGCGCCGAACGCGACCGGCAACGCGATGTAGAACGTCGACCAGACCGTCGCTTCCTTGAGCGATACCTCGTGAGGTTTGCGCGTGACGAGGAAGTCGAGCGCGAACAGGACGATGAGCCCGATGAGCGTCACGGCCCAGAGAGTGGGGGTGGCCAGGGAGTGCATGGAACTACCTCAGATCGCATGAGTGACGAACTGAGGTCTCCTTCGCCGCGGAACGATCCGCCGCTCTCGAACCGGGAGCGCGCATGATCGCGCTCGTATTGACCGGAGCCGAGACGTGGGAAGTACTCCCCTCGCCAACCATCATAGCCGATCTGCGGACCCTGCCCCACTCGACGAGCAGACTTTCTTGATTCGTTCCAGAAATCGCGGCATCATGGAGGCATGACGACGACGCCCGCCACCGATCCGCGCACCATGCTGCGTCAGGTGAACCTGCGGATCACCGGCCCGCGCGTCGCCATCCTCGATGCCCTCGAGACGCGCCCCCACTCGGATGCGGAGACCGTCATCCAGGCGGTGCGCGATAGTTACGGCAAGGTCTCGACGCAAACCGTCTACGACGCCCTGCATGCGATGACGGCGCACGGCATCATCCGCCGCATCGAGCCGGCCGGCCAATCCGCGCTCTACGAACGACGCGTCGGCGACAACCACCACCACCTCGTGTGCCGACAATGCGCGACGATCGTCGACATCCCCTGCGCCGTGGGCGACACACCGTGCCTGACGGCGGCGCACGAGTCCGAACTCAGCGAGGGGTTCGACATCGACGAGGCCGAGGTGACGTACTGGGGCGTCTGCCGCGCGTGCCGCGAGGAAGCTGCCGCAGCTTCCGCTGCGTCACCCGTCGTCGGCTGAGCCGCGCCCGAGGTTGCCGGGTCGCACGCGGGAGAGCAGGGGGGCATCCGCGATCCGGTTCATCCCGACATTCGCGGGCTCGCCCGTGAGACGGTGGCTGACGTGACGAGCACACCCACCCTGCGTCCCGAGGTCGATGCGTCCGACGTCGAAGCCGCCGCCGAGCGCCTCACCGACCTGCTCCACCCCACGATGCTGTTCGAGAGCAGCCGCCTGTCGACGAAGTTCGGCGCGAGCGTCGTGCTCAAGCGCGAGGATCAGCAGCCGGTGCGCTCGTACAAGATTCGCGGAGCGAGCAACCTCATCGCGCAGCTCGACGACGACGCGCGCGCGGCGGGCGTCGTCTGCGCGTCGGCCGGCAACCATGCCCAGGGCGTCGCATACGCGTGCTCGCGCCTCGGCGTGAAGGCGACGATCTTCCTGCCCCGCACGACGCCCCGTCAGAAGCGTGAGCGGGTTCGAGTGCTCGGCGGGCCGTGGGTCGAGACGGTCGTGGAGGGCGACACGTATGACGTCGCCGCTACCGCTGCAGGCGAATTCGCTGCGACGACCGGGGCGACGCTCGTGCCCGCGTTCGACGACGTGCGCACCATCGCGGGGCAGGGCACCGTCGCGCTCGAGGCGTTCGCGCAGTGCGAGGCGCAGTACGGCAAGGTGCCGGACGTCGTCGTCGTGCCCGTCGGTGGCGGCGGGTTGCTGGCGGGCATCACGGCGTGGGTGCGGGAGCGCCATCCGTCGACGCGCATCGTCGGCGTCGAACCGGTGGGGGCGCCGTCGCTGCAGGCGGCGCTTGCTGAGGGACGCCCGGTGGCGGTGCCGGTGACCGATCCGTTCGTCGACGGCGCGACGGTCGGTCTGCTCGGCGCGCACACGTACCCGATCATCGCTGCCGGCGGCGTGCCGTGCTTCAGCGTGCCGGAGGGGCAGATCTGCACGGAGATGCTCGACCTGTATCAGAGCGACGGCATCATCGCGGAGCCTGCCGGCGCGCTCGCGCCCGCAGCGTTGCCGGGTGTCGACTTCGCCGGTGGCGAGCTCGTCCTCGCGATCCTGTCGGGCGGAAACAACGACGTGTCGCGCTATGCGGAGGTCGTCGAGCGTTCGCTCGTGTTCGAGGGCCGCAAGCATTACTTCATCGTCGAATTTCCGCAGGAACCCGGGCAGTTGAGGCGTTTTCTCGACGGGGTGCTCGGGCCTGACGACGACATCACGTTGTTCGAGTACACGAAGCGTTCCAACCGCGAGACGGGCCCGGCGCTCGTCGGCCTGGAGTTGGGCGACCCGTCGTCGTTGCCCGATCTGCTTGCGCGGATCGATGCGTCGCCGGCGCGGGTGGAGCGGGTGGATCCCGACTCGCCCCTGTTTCGGATGGTTCTCTGAGGATCTAGTGAACGAAGGTAGGACCGCAGCGCCGTGTCCGTCGAGTACGGCATGGGTGGGGTCACCGCAGCGAAGCGAGGATTGCTCCAGCCATGCCGGGCGCGGGCGGACGCGCATGTCACAGCGAGGATCCTGCCGAAGTGAACGTTGACGAAGAGAACCGAGAAGAATGGTTCTGTAGTTCTCTGACGATCGCTCGATGTTGCCCGGGATCTGGGGCACGGGAGCCCCGAATCCCGGGCAACATCGCGGGTCGGCGTGGTTCGATGGGGTCTTCACGCCCCATCCAAGAGCGTCGCGGAATCACAGCGGAGGTCAACATGGCAGCAGAGCAGTACGAGGTCGTGGCGAGTGACGGCGTCGTCATCCGCGGTCAGCGGTGGTTGCCGGACGGAGAAGCGCGCGCCGTCGTGCAGATCGCTCACGGCATGGCGGAGCATTCGGCTCGCTACGAGCGGTTCGCGCAGGAGTTGAACGCGGCCGGGTACGCCGTCTACGCGAACGATCACCGTGGGCACGGGCGCACCGCCGAGGGTGGTGTGCTCGGTCATTTCGCTGACGATGACGGGTGGGCGCGCGTCGTCGACGACCTGATCCAGGTGACGCGGCGCGCGCAGGCCGAGGTGCCGGGTCGCCCCGTCGTGCTGCTAGGGCACAGCATGGGTTCGCTACTGGTGCGTACGTTCGCGGCGCAGCACGGCGATCTGCTGGCGGGTCTCATCATCTCCGGAACGCCCGCCGATCCTGGGCTGCTGGGCCGCGTCGGACGTCAGGTCGCGCGCGCCGAGGGCCGTCTGCGGGGGCGCACGCACGCGAGCAAGCTCCTCGACACGATGTCGTTCGGGGCGTTCAACAAGCAGTTCGCGCCTGCGCGCACGGACTTCGACTGGCTCTCGCGCGACGAGGCCGCCGTCGATGACTACGTCGCCGACCCGTTGTGCGGGTTCGTCTGCAGCGACGCGTTCTACGCCGACATGCTGGGCGGGCTGCGCCTCGTCAACCGGCGTTCTTTCGCGGCCGGCACGCCGTCGGATCTGCCGGTCCTCGTCATCTCCGGCGAGGCCGACCCGGCCGGCGACAACGGCAAGGGCGTGCGACCCGTCGCCGATCTGCTGCGCGGCGTCGGCGTGCACGACGTCACCCTGACGCTCTACCCCGGCGCGCGCCACGAGATCCTCCACGAGACGAACCGCGACGAGGTCGTCGCCGACATCCTCGCCTGGCTCGACGCCCACGTCTGAGCCGCCGCGGGGCGAGAGGTCGTCGCCCCGGCAATCGCCTGCGTCACCGGTCGACCTTGCCACCATCTTCAGTGGTTTGTTCGTGGCGCCGTGGCGCGGCTTGCAAAAGTGGACGAAACTCGCCGACGAGGACAGGAATCGCCGATGTGTCCGGGAATCGCGGAGGCCGGCTTGGAGGATTTGCCCCACAGAAACGTTACCGACCAGTAACGTAGGGGGCAGCATGCCCCCGCGAGGAAGGAAACGCTCATGGCTGACACGCAGCGCACCGAGGTGAACAGTCTGCAGGTCGCGACGATCCTGTACGACTTCATCAACGACCAGGTCCTGCCCGGCACCGGTGTCGACGCCGACACGTACTGGAAGGGCTTCGCCGACGTCGTCGCCGAACTCGGCCCGAAGAACCGCGCCCTGCTCGCCGAGCGTGACGACCTCCAGGCCAAGATCGACGAATACCACCGCGCCAACCCGGGCAAGCCCGACTTCGACGCGTACAAGAGCTTCCTCACCGAGATCGGCTACCTCGTCGACGCTCCGGCCGAGTTCAGCATCACGACGCAGAACGTCGACCGTGAGATCACCGACCAGGCCGGCCCTCAGCTCGTCGTGCCGATCCTCAACGCCCGCTTCGCGCTCAACGCGTCGAACGCCCGCTGGGGTTCGCTCTACGACGCGCTCTACGGCACCGACGCGATCGACGAGGCCGACGGCAAGGAAAAGGGCACCTCGTACAACACGGTGCGCGGCGACGCCGTCATCGCGTTCGCGAAGAACTTCCTCGACACTGCCGTCCCGCTCGCCGAGGGTTCGTACACCGACGTCACCGGCTTCGGCGTCGACGGCGGCGAGCTCGTCGTCCACCTCGACGGTGAGCGCACGACGTCGCTGAAGAACGCCGACGAGTTCGCCGGCTACGTCGGGCTGCCTGCGCAGCCGGAGGGAATCCTGCTGAAGCACAACGGTCTTCACCTGGAGATCCAGATCGACGCCGAGTCCCCGATCGGCGCGACCGACCCGGCCGGCATCAAGGACGTCCTCGTCGAGTCGGCTGTCACGACGATCATGGACCTCGAGGATTCCGTCGCCGCCGTCGACGCCGAGGACAAGGTGCTCGGTTACACGAACTGGCTCGGCCTCAACAAGGGTGACCTCGCCGAGGAGATCACGAAGAACGGCAAGACGTTCAAGCGCGAGCTCAACCCCGATCGCGAATACGTCTCCCCCGGCGGCGACACGTTCACCCTGCCGGGCCGCTCGTTGCTGTTCGTCCGCAACGTCGGCCACCTCATGACGAGCGACGCCGTCCTCGATGCCGACGGCAACGAGATCGGCGAGGGCATCCTCGACGCCCTCGTCACCGTCCCGGCTGCGATCCACGGCTTCGCCGACAAGGACGGCGTGAGCAACACGCGCACCGGCTCGATCTACATCGTCAAGCCGAAGATGCACGGCCCGCAGGAGGTCGCGTTCGCGAACGAGCTGTTCGAGCGCGTCGAGAGCGTCGTCGGGCTGGCGAAGAACACCGTCAAGATGGGCATCATGGACGAGGAGCGCCGCACGACGGTCAACCTCTCCGCCTGCATCGACGCCGCGAAGGAGCGCGTCGTGTTCATCAACACGGGCTTCCTCGACCGCACCGGCGACGAGATCCACACGTCGATGCTCGCGGGCCCGATGATCCGCAAGGGCGAGATGAAGGGTTCCACGTGGATCAAGGCGTACGAGGACAACAACGTCGACGTGGGCCTCGCTGACGGTCTCGCGCACAAGGCGCAGATCGGCAAGGGCATGTGGGCGATGCCCGACCTGATGAAGGACATGCTCGAGCAGAAGATCGGCCAGCCGAAGGCCGGCGCGACGACGGCGTGGGTGCCGTCGCCGACCGCCGCGACGCTGCACGCGCTGCACTACCACCAGGTCGACGTGTTCGCCGTGCAGGAGGAGCTCGCGAAGCGCAAGGCCGCGTCGGTCGACGACATCCTGCAGATCCCGCTCGCGGAGAACACGGACTGGTCGGACGCCGACAAGCGCGAGGAACTCGACAACAACTGCCAGTCGATCCTCGGCTACGTCGTGCGCTGGATCGACCAGGGCGTCGGCTGCTCGAAGGTGCCCGACATCCACGACGTCGCGCTCATGGAGGACCGGGCGACGCTGCGCATCTCCAGCCAGCTGCTCGCGAACTGGCTGCAGCACGGCATCGTCACCGAAGACGAGATCGTCGAGTCGCTGAAGCGCATGGCGCCGGTCGTCGACCAGCAGAACGCCGGTGACGCGAAGTACGAGCCCATGGCGCCGGGCTTCGACGGCATCGCGTTCAACGCGGCCAAGGAGCTGATCCTCGAGGGAACGAAGCAGCCCAACGGCTACACCGAGCCGATTCTGCACCGTCGTCGGCGAGACAAGAAAGCCGCGCGCTGAGGATCAAGCGAGCGGAGTCGAGGGTGTGGATGCCGAGCTTGCGAGGCGTTCACACCTCGGCGTAGGGAGCGTTGACGAAGCGCGCCGTGGGCTCAGTGACGATCAAGCCCGACCGAGGTAGGTCCGCGCCGGAGCGTGCGACGGCCCGGCCCTGCCGAATCGGGCGCTGAGGAACTGAGCCAAGGAGTAGTCCGCGCGCAGAGGATCAAGCGAACGGAGTCGAGGGTCGCCTGACCCTGAGGATGGCGCGTAACTCACAGGTAGGCACGCAACTGCACGCCTGCGTGTGAGTTACGCGCCATCGTGCGTGCTGGGGTCGGCGCGGGGCGTCCGAGGGCTGTGCGCGACCTGGGTTCCGTTGGAACGCCTAGCATTCGGACATGAAGCGCATCGACGTCCATGCTGACGGGCCCGCGAGTGTCGACGCGGCGTGGCAGGCCTACGTGCACGTCGATCGGTGGCGTGACTGGTCGCCGCACATGCCGCCGGTCGAGGCGGATGCCGTGGTGATCCGTCCCGGCACGCAAGGACGATGGCGTCTCGGGCCGGTGACGGTGGGGCGGTTCGTCATCACCGACGTCGATGCGGTGGCGAGGACGTGGAACTGGCGCGTCAGCGTCCTGGGGCTGACGACGACGGGCGAGCACCGCGTCGAGGTTCGTCGGGGCGGGTGTCGCTGCCACATGGCGATGGATCTGCCGCCTCTCGTCGGCCAGGCCTACCGGCCGCTAGCGTGGTGGGCCCTCCATCGGCTCGCTCGCAGCTCGTGAGGCGTCGAGGGACACGAAGAGGGTGTGGAGAAACGCGTCACGGATGACGCGTTTCTCCACACCCCTGGTGGCTTCTCTTTGCGCCCAGATGCACCCGGGTGCATCTGGGCGCATGGGACGTCAGACGGCGACGTTCTCCTCGAGTTCCTCCTCGGTCTCGGGGTCGAGCTCGTCGCGCTCGTCCTGATGCGCGTGCTCGGCGTGGCGTCCGACGGGGTGGGACGCAGCTTCCTCGAGCTCACGGGCTCGTACAACACGTCGCTGTTCGACCGCGTATCCGACTGCGAGACAGAGCAACCCGACGACCAGCCAGCCGAACAGGATGGTGAGCGGACCTGCGATCGAGGCGTCCGGGAAGTAGATGATGCGACGCAGCGCCTCGACGAAGCCGGAGCCGATCCAGAAGTCGTGCAGCCAACCGAAGAAGCTCGGCTGCATGACGGGCGCGAACACGCCGCCGGACGAGGTGAAGTTGAGCGCGACGAAGATCGCCGAGTACAGCAGCGTCGCGAACCGTCCGACGATCGGGTGCAGGCCGACACCGACCGTCAGCACGCCGGCTGTGTAGAGCAGTGACAGCGCCCACGTTGCGAGCACGTGCCCACCGAACATGTCGTAACCCCACGCCGCGATCGCGAGTTCGATCGTCGAGATGACGACGGCGGCGCCGGCGGCGAGGGCGATGCGCTGGGCGAACGGGCGGCTCGCAGCCGCCGCGCCGATGGCGATCGACGTGGCGTACGCGGCGACCGTCAGGGCGACGAGGAAGAAGAACCCGTTCTGGCCGGCGGGGTCGTCCTCGGTGAGGGGCGCGACGTCCTTGACGGTCAGCGCATCGTGCTGCTTCTCCGCGACGGGGCGGAACATCTTCTCGACGACGGACTTCGTCGTGTCGGACGCGCCACCGGCGGTGAGCAGTTCGGCCTTGCCGTCACCGGGGACGTAGGCCGCGGAGATCTTCAGCTGCTTCAGCTGATCCGTGGCCTGCTCGGGCGTCGCGATCGTGCGGACGTCCGCCTCGTCGCCGAACGCGTCCTGCACCTTGGCCGCCAGGGGGCCGGCCTGCTGAGCCTGACCGACGACGGCGACGGGCACGTGGTGGGGCGACGGCTTGTGGAAACCACCGAGGTAGGCGGCGCACATGATGAGCCCCATGAGGATCGGAACGATGACGTGCGACAAGACCGTCCTCATCGGGGCCTGCGCGGTTGGCGGATGCGCGGTGGACATCTCTTCCCTTCGTTTAGTTAGGTTATCTATGTTTAATGGTACACCTGACTGCGAGGTGTGCGCGAGCTGTGGGGCCGGCGTCACGTCGGATCGTTCCGAGGGCCTACCCGGTCAACCCGTTCTGCGTTTTCGCCGATCGCGGCCTGAGCCATCCGCGACAATGGCACGGTGACTGCGCACTTCGAATCCGTCGACGACGTCCGCGACCGCCTCGCCGAGGCCGGCTACCTCGCGAGCGACGCCATCGCGACGACCGTCTTCCTCGCCGACGCTCTCGGCAAGCCCCTGCTCGTCGAGGGGCCGGCCGGCGTAGGCAAGACCGAGCTGGCGAAGGCGGTGACGTCGGCACTGACCGGCGCGACGGGCGAGAACGCCGATCTCGTGCGGTTGCAGTGCTATGAGGGCATCGACGAAGCGCGCGCCCTCTATGAGTGGAACCACGCCAAGCAGCTCCTGCGCATCACCGCCAACACCGCTCTGGCGCAAACGTCTTCGTCGGGCGTGGCCACCTCCACATCGACCACGAACAGCGCCGCGGACGCTCAGCCGGACGCCACGCCGGGCGCCACGCCGGGCGCGTCCGGTGTGGCGTCAACGAACGCCTCCAGCCCCGCCGGCTCGCCATCGAGCGGCGCCGCCCACGACTGGGACGAGCTCGCGACGGACATCTTCACCGACGACTTCCTCCTGACGCGTCCGCTGCTGCGCGCCATCCGCAACACACAGCCGACGGTGCTTCTCATCGACGAACTCGACAAGGCCGACGTCGAGGTCGAGGGCCTCCTGCTCGAGGTGCTGAGCGACTTCCAGGTGACGGTGCCCGAACTCGGCACGATCAGTGGGACGCAGCGACCGTTCGTCGTGCTGACGTCGAACGCCGCCCGCGACCTGTCGGAGGCGCTGCGTCGACGCTGCCTGTTCCTGCACATCGACTACCCGACTCCGGCGCTCGAGCAGCGCATCGTCGAACTCAAGGTGCCGGGTCTCGACGCGGTGCTCGTCGAATCCGTCGTGCGACTCGTGCACCGACTGCGCCAGATGCCACTGCGCAAGGCACCGAGCGTCGCCGAGACCGTCGACTGGGCGCGCACCCTCATCGCCCTCGGAGCCGACGGCACGGGCGATCTCGACGCGGCGGTGCTGCGCGCCAACCTCGGCGTGCTGCTCAAGCACCAGGACGACATCGAACGCGCCTCCACGCTCCTCAAGCTCGATGCCTGACGACGCCGTCGTCCCCGCCGGCGCGGGTGCGCCGGGCACCGGGCGGCGAGCTGCGCACTCGGACACCGCGGGCTCCGGACCAAGCGCCTCCGTGACGTCATCCGCCGGCCCGGGCATCGCGTCTGCGGGCGTGCTGCGTCGACTCGTGTCGTTGGCGAACGCGTTGCGGCGCCACGGCGTCGTCGTCGGCACGAGCGACGTCATCGACGCCGGGCGCATCGTCACCGCTCTCGGGCTCGACGATCGCGAGCGTCTGCGCGAGGGTCTCGCGTCGGCGTTCATGCGACGCGGCGAGCAGCGGCGCGTGTTCGACGAGTTGTTCGACCTCTACTTTCCCGCCGCCCTGGGCGCGCGCACGCGCCTGACGGACCTCGAAGAGGACGGCGCCGCAGGCGAATCCGGTGGTCACCACGACGGCGAGCCCGAACCCGACTCGCTCGACGCACTCGACGACTTCGACCCCCTGACGGCGGACGCCGCGGCCCTGCGCGAGCGCGCCAGGGCGCTGCAGGAGATCCTCGCGCAGGCTCTCGCCGCTCAGGACGAGCGGGCGTTGAACGCCCTCGCAGCCACCGTCGTCACGGAATTCGGCGTGCTGCGGCGCGAGGGTGAGAACGGGTTCAGCGCGAACCAGGCGATCGAGCAGTTCCAACCGAACCTCGCCATCGCGCGCGCGTCCGAGCTCATGCAGCAGGGCCCAGAAGTCGAAGGTTCTGACGGCGGCACGGCCGGCGGCAGCTCCGGCGGCGGGGGTGGTGGTAGCGGTCAGTCGATGGGTGCCGATCAAGGGTGGCAACCGGAGCGCTTCACGCAGCGGCTCGATCGTGACGACGCCCGCGAGCGCGTCGCGGCCTTCCGGCGCCGTGTCGAGACCGAGACACGGCGACGCAACGCGGAGATCCGTGGTGTCGAACGGCTGGCGGAGCACGCCGTCACGACGCCGCTCGAGCGTCGCGCGTTCAGCCAGACGTATGCCGTCGATGCCGCGGAGATGCGGCGCGTCATCGACCCTCTCGCCCGCAAGCTCGCGGCGCGGATGGCGGCCAAGCGGCGCCGCGCGTCACATGGCCGCATCGACATCCGGCGGACGCTGCGGGCGTCGATGTCGACGGGCGGCGTACCGATCGAGCCGGTGTTCACACATCACGCGCCGAACCGTGCGGAACTCGTCATCCTCGCCGACATGTCGAGTTCGGTCGCCGGGTTCAGCCGCTTCACGATCCTGCTCATGCAGGCGATGCAGACGCAGTTCGCGCGCGTGCGCGTCTTCGGGTTCGTCAACACCGTCGACGAGCTGACCGCGGTCGTCAAGGAGGTCGGGCGCGACGGCGACCTCGTCGAAGCGCTCAAGGGCAACCGGCGCATGACGCGCGGGCACCGCAACAGCGACTACGGCCAGACGTTCGCCGACTTCGTCGAACACCACCTCGACGCGGTGACGCCGCGCGCCACCGTCCTCATCCTCGGCGACGCGCGCACGAACAACACCGACCCGCGCCACGACGCGCTGCGCACCATCGCGCAGCAGGCGAGGCACGCGATGTGGCTCAACCCGGAAGCCGAACCACAATGGGGCCAGGGCGATTCCGTCGCACACCGATACGCCGCGATCGTCGACATGCACGAGGTACGCACCATCACCGATCTGCGGGAGTTCGTCGCCCGCGCCTTGTGACGCCTGTGCCCCTCGAGTGCCGCCACGCCGACGACGTGCCATCACCTGCACGAGAAATGTGCAGCTGACGACGCACCATCAGCACCCCTCGGCCACGACTTACTCGATGAAGCCCTCGCTCTTCAACCACTCCTCGGCGACCTTGCCGGGATCCTTGCCCTCGACGTCGACGCGGGCGTTGAGATCGATGAGGGTGTCGTTGTCGAGCTTCTTCACGACCGGTTCGAGGATCTGCGCGATCTGCGGATACGTGTCGTAGATCGTCGTCTTGACCACGGGCGAGACGTTGTAGTTGGGGAAGAAGTGCTTGCTGTCGCTCATGACGTCGAGGTGGAGACTCTTGATCCGCCCGTCCGTCGTGAAGACCTCACCGAGGTTGCAGACCTTCTGGTCGATCGCCGAGTAGATGGCGCCGGTGTCCATCTTGCGGATGTTGCCGGTCGGCACGTCCTTGCCGTACGTCATCCCGTACGCCTTGAGCATGGGTTGGAAGCCGTCGTTGCGGTTCGCGAACTCCGACTCGATGCAGAACGTGCGCTCGCCGACAGGCACCTTCTTGAGATCCGACAGATCCTTGAGCCCGTACTTCTTCGCGAAGTCCTGACGCATGCCCAGGCTGTACGTGTTGTTCATGGGCGCAGGTTCCAGCCAGGTGAACCCGTTCTTGGCGTCCTCCGCCTTCACGGCCTCGTACTGCTTGCGCGAATCAGCGATGGGGTCGGTCTTGCCCATGTAGGTGATCCACGCCGTGCCCGTGTACTCCATGATGAGCTGCACCTGCCCCGTCAGCTGCGCCTGGCGCGAGGCCGCAGAACCGGGGATGGCGGTGAAGTCTTTCACCTTCGCGCCGCCCGACTGCAGCATGATGACGGCGATCTTGCCGAGGATCTGCTGCTCGGTGAAGTCCTTGGAACCGACCGCGATGTCGAGCCCGTCGAGTTTCTTCACCGAGGCCAGGGGGCCCGCGAGCTTGGCACTCGTCGTCAGCCCGCCCGAGGTGCCGAGGCCACAGGAACTCAGCGTCACGGCCGTCGTCACGGCGACGACGGCGCCCGTCGCTCGCCTCATTCGCTGGCGTGTCATCCGATCACATTCCCTTCGGCGTGAGCAGGGCTTCGAGCAGGCGCCCGGCCCATTCGAACGCGAGGGCGAGCAGCGCGATGAGGATGCCGCCGCTGACGAGCACGGGGTAGCGGAACAGCTTGATGCCGGTCGTGATGAGCTCGCCCAGGCCACCGGCGTTGATGAAGGCCGCGAACGAGGCCGTGCCCGCGACGAGCACGAGCGCGGTGCGCACGCCAGCCATGATGATGGGCGCAGCCAGGGGCATCTCGATGCGCAGGAGCGTCGCCATCTGGCTCATGCCCATGCCGCGTGCGGCTTCGACGAGCGTCTGGTCGACCTGCTGCAACCCCACCATGGTGTTGCGCAGCACCGGCAGGAACGCGTAGATCGCGAGCGCCAGCACCGCCGTCCAGAAGTCGAACGCGATCCACATCGCGAGCAGCACGATGAGGCCGATGACGGGCGTCGCCTGTCCCGCGTTCGCGATGGCGATGACGGGGCCGGAGAATCGCCGGAATGTCGGACGCGTCAGCAGCACTCCCAGCGGGATGGCGGTGACGAGCACCGCGACGGCAGCGGCCGCCGTCACCTTGAGGTGTTGCCAGAACAGGGTGCCGAGCAGGCTCCACTCGAGCTGGCGGGCCTCGATGTCGTCGAGGTCGGCGTTGAGGCGCCAGATCACCCAGCCACCGCCGACGAGCAGGATGAGGATGGGCAGGCCGACGATCATGCCGAACCGCTCACGCCCCAGGCGCTTCCTCATCGCTGCTCCCCCTCGTCGGCCTGAGCGTCGAAGTCGGTGGTCGAGGAGGTGTTGGCGACGACCGTCGAGCTCGCGTCAGCCTCTCCGTCGACGCGTTCGCTGAGTGCGGCCGCCTGCTCCTGCACCTGACGGATGTGCTCCATCACCTGCTGGAACGACGCGACGCCGCGGTACTCGCCGCGCCCGCCGGTGACGACGACGGCGCCGTGGCTCGAGGTGAGCATCGCGTCGAGGGCGTCGTTGAGGGTGGCACGCGAGTCGACGGTGATGAGGTTGACCCCACGGTTCTCGACCCGGGCGCCGCGCATCCGCTCGACGTTGATGAAGTCGACCGGGCGTCCGCGTTCGTCGAGCACGACGACGTTGGGGGAACCGCCACACTGGGCGGCCTCGCGCGCCTCGGACGCGTCGGCTCCGACGGTGACGGTACCCAGCTGCGTCGCGCCGATCTCGTCGAGGCGTGTCAGCTGCAGCGACTTCAGCGCGGAACCCGAGCCGACGAAGTCCTCGACGAACTCGTTGGCCGGCGCCGCGAGGATGTTCTCGGGGGTGTCGTACTGCTCGATCCGCCCGCCCTCGGAGAGGATGAGGATGCGGTCGCCCAGCTTCAGTGCCTCGTCGATGTCGTGCGTGACGCAGATGATCGTCTTGCTCAGCTGGCGCTGGATGCTGAGCATCTCGTCCTGCAACCGCTGCCGGGTGATCGGGTCGACGGCGCCGAACGGCTCGTCCATGAGGATGACGGGTGGGTCGGCCGCCAGGCCACGGGCCACGCCGACGCGCTGCTGCTGCCCGCCCGACAGCTCGCGGGGGTAGCGGTCGCGGTAGCGCGCAGGGTCGAGACCGACCATGTCGAGCAGTTCGTCCGTGCGCGCGGCGATGCGCTTCTTGTCCCACTTGAGCAGCCCCGGCACGACGCCCACGTTGTCGGCGACGGTGAGGTGCGGGAACAGCGAGCCACCCTGGATGACGTAGCCGATCTTGCGGCGCAGGTCGTCGACCTTGTGGTTCTTGACGTCGTCACCGTCGATCGTGATGCGCCCACTCGTCGGGTTGATGAGCCGGTTGATCATCTTGAGCGACGTCGTCTTGCCGCAGCCGGAGGGGCCGACGAACATGACCATCTCGCCGGCGGGGACGGTGAGGCTGAGGCCGCCGACGGCCGCCTTCGCCTGGCCCGGGTACTTCTTGACGACGTCGTCGAAGACGATCTCGGCGCCCGTGACGTCATGGCTGGCGGGCTGCTCGTTGACGGTCTCGGTGACGGGAGCGTCGTGGTCGGTGCGGAACAGATCAGGCACGGATACCCCTGGGGATCGTCAGTCGGCCGATGCCGACGAGAATGAGGTCGAGCACGAGGGCGAGGATGACGATGCCGATCGTGCCGACGAGGGCGAAGTTGATGGCGTTGACGCCACCGTTCTGAGACAGGCCGGTGAAGATGTAGCCGCCGAGGCCGGGGCCGAGGGCATAGGCGGCGATGGCCGCGACGCCGAACGACATCTGCGTCGAGGTGCGCACCCCCGCGAGGATGACGGGCCACGCAAGTGGCAGACGCACCTTGAGCAGCGTCGCCACCTTGCTCATGCCCATGCCGCGCGCGGACTCGAGCAGGTTCGCGTCGACAGCCTGCAGACCGACGACGGCGTTGCGCAGGATCGGTAGGACGGCGTAGAAGGTGACGGCGATGACCGACGGCACCGCACCGATGCCGACGAGCGGCAGCAGGATGCCGAGCAGCGCGAACGATGGCAACGTCAGGCCGATCGCCGAGAAGATGTTCGCGAAGCTCTCGAGCTTCTTGTTGCGGATGACGATGACGGCCAGGACGAGCGCGATGATCGTCGCGAGCAGCACGGATTGCACGACGAGCGACGTGTGCTGGTAGCTGCGGTAGGCGATGTCCTCCCACCGGTCGGCGATGAAATCCCACACAGGCCTCACCCTCCCTTCCTTGACGGTGACGCAGAGCGTCCTGGGCCGCCGTCATGGGCTGGAGAAGCCACACCCAGGCGGGCTGGATCGCCCGGATCACGCGGGCTGCAGTTCGCTTCAGCCTATGGGCAACCTCGGCAACACGAGCCGTTCGACGTCGTTGTCAGGGTTGGACCGCGCCTCTTGACGCCGCCTCGACGCGTCGCCGTGCCGTGTGCTGACGGCGAATGCGGCGCGCAGGTAACGAATAGCTCACGATGCGCTGAATACGGCGAATCACCGTGTCGCCGGCGCGATCGGGCGGCGACACGGCTGTGCCTCGGCGCTGACCGATCGCTGCCTCTTCGACCCGATCCGGCGGTAGCGGCTTCGCGTTGACGGGTCCACGCCGCGTCACGAGACTGGGCGTCATGACTGTTCTCCCTGCCGGTGCCCTTCCGTGGCAGACCTACCGTGACGTGCGGCTGCGGGCATTGTCGACGAACCCAGAGGCTTTCGGGTCGACGTTCGCCCGTGAGAGCGAGTTCACCGAGCAGGTCTGGGCCGAGCGCGCGATGAGCCCCGGCACGTACCTGTGGATGCCGGACGCGGGTGAGCCGGAGGCGTCGAGTCAGGTCGCGCCGCGCGCCGACGGGCTGATCGGCCTACGACCGGGCCAGATCTACTTCGACGACCCAGCCGTCGTCGGCGCACTGGGGTACGAGGCGCACGCGATCGCGTTCGTCGTGCAGATGTGGGTGGAGCCGGCGCGCCGCGGCGCCGGCGTGTTCGACGCGCTCGTCGACGCCGTCATCAGCGATGCGCGCGAGCAAGGGCTGCGCGCCATCGGGCTGCACGTCTACCGCGCCAACGAGCGCGCGGCTGCGGCGTACCGGCGTCGCGGGTTCCGGCTCGTCGAGAACCCGACAGCCGAGTGTCCGGCCGACGAGGCCGAGTACCTGCTCCCTCTATGACCCGCTGCAATCCTCCGGCCCCCAGCGGCCGTGCCCGTCCCCATCCGCGATTCTTGGTCACTTCTGCGATTTTCGTCCCCATCTGCGATTTTCGGTCACCTCGACGAATGTGACCGAGAATCGCAGATGTCAACGAAAATCGCAGATGGGTGCAGGGAGCGGGGGCTCAGAAGAACCAGCCCTCCGGCAGCGGCTCGCCGTCGGGGCGCGCGCCGTGGGCGTGGCCGTCGAGCGACGGGATGCCTGACGCCTCCATCGCCGCGACGTCAACGTAGTGCTCCCGCCCGAACGCGAGCGGGAAGACCTCGTCAGGCATCTCGAGGATGCCGCGCGCGTCCGACTGCGAGGCGTGCGCTGCGAGCGCCGCGCGCTTGCTCTCGAGCCAGGGCGTGACGTCGACGTAGAACGAGATCTCGCGCTCGGGCAGGCCGAGCGGGTTGCCGTCGTCCATGGGCTGATCGGGGTTGAACCCCTCCCCCTCGGGGTAGACGCCCGCCTCGACGGCCTTGCGATACATGACGCGCATGCGATCGCGGTTCATCGTCGATTCGAAAAGCCTCGGCGTCGCGCGCGTCAGCTCGAGCGCCCGGTGCATCACCGGGTGCACCTTGACGTGGTCGGGGTGGCCGTACCCGCCATGCCAGTCGTAACCGACGACGACGTCGGGGGCCTCTTCGTCGAGGATGTCGGCGAGCCGCTGGCCCGCTTCGGTGAGGTCGGCGCCGTGGAACGCCTTCTCGCCAGCGTTCTGCTCCCACCCCATCATGCCGGAGTCGGCGTAGTCGAGCCACGCGACGCGCGCCGTGCCGAGCACCTGCGCCGACCCGGCGGCCTCGGCGCGTCGTCGATCGACGACGCTCTCGCCGGGCGCGAGGTCGTCGGGGGCATCCCCGTGATCACCGTTGGTCGCATACACGACGACGACACGATGTCCCTCGGAAACGGCTCGCGCCATCGCCCCCGAGGTCTGGCTCGCTTCGTCATCAGGGTGAGCGTGGAAGAAGAGAATCGTCGACACGCCCCATAGTTTCCGCCATCGGGCGGCATCAACCGCAATCGTGACCGGCGCGCGAGGACGATCTGTGGCCGCGGCGACCCACGATCCCGGCCCGCGTGCACTCCACGAGTCGGCGCTGCGACGATCGAGGACGTGCCTACTGGGCGGCCGTCTGCGTCACGTGACCAGCCACCGCACCCGCCGGGAACACGCCGGAGCCCCCCGGCTCGTGCGCCGGGGGGCTCTCGCGTCGAGGACGAGGCTCTTCAGAGGGAGCGTGCGCGGCGACGCAGCTGCATCGCGCGGATGATCTCGACGATGCCGGTGACGAGCAGGAACACACCCGCGATCCAGACGAGGGTCGCCAGGGACGAGATGGGCGAGGCGACGAGCACGATGCCCGCGAGGATGCCGATGACGCTGGAGACTATGATCCACCCGCGGTCCTGGCCCTTCGTCGACAGGCCGAGGGCGAGCATCGTCATCGAGTTCATGATCCAGCCGATGCCGATCCACAGCCCGAGCAGGGCGACGGAGTGCGTCTCGCTGCGGAAGCAGAGCAGACCGAGCACGACCGACAACGCAGAGACGAGCAACGACGCGGCGCGCACGAACCCCGGCATCGGCGCCGCCAACCCGACGAACAGCCCCACGAGGCCGCTCAGCAGCAGGAAGACGCCGAACAGTACACCGATGACGACGGTGGTCGGCCCCGGCCAGATCAGGGCGATCAGACCGACGATGATGCTCACAGCGCCGACGCCAGCGATCGCCTGCCACGCGTGCGAGGCGAGACGATGCAGCGGCGTCTCGACGATGGTGCCTTCGAGGCTCATAGTAACTCCTTCGCGACGGGTGGGTCACGAGAAAGCGCTCGGTGTGCGCCTCCCGCCCCACATCCCGATTGTCCCACAAGCTCATGGGCGAACCCTGGAAGCAGGACATGCCCTACAGACTCACCCGGCCCAGGCCATAGCTCGCGGCCGAGCCGTCACTGCAGGACTTTCTCGATCACCTCACGCAAGTAGGGCGCCGTCGCGCTGTTGTCGTCTGCCGCGACGTCGGCCGGCGACCCCGCGACGACGACGCGGCCGCCGTCCCTGCCCGCGCCCGGCCCCATATCGATGACGTGGTCGGCCTGCGCGACCATGCGCATGTCGAGCTCGGCCATGACGACGGTGTTGCCCGCGTCGGCGAGGCCCTGCAGGTGGCGCATGAGGCGGTCGCTGTCAGCCGGGTGCAGGCCGGCCGTCGGCTCGTCGAGGACGTAGAGCGTGTCTCCGCGCGAGGCGCGCTGCAGTTCGGAGGCTAGCTTGACGCGCTGCGCCTCACCACCGGACAGCTCGGTGGCGGGCTGCCCCAGCCGCAGGTAGCCGAGGCCGACGTCGCGCAGCACCGCGAGGCTGTGATGGATCGAGCCTTCACCGTCGAAGAACGCGTGCGCCTCGTCGACGCTCATCGCGAGCACGTCGGCGACGGAGCGTTCGTGCCACGTCACCTCGAGCGTGCTCGCCTCGTACCGCGTGCCGTGGCAGTCGGGGCACGGCGTGTAGATGCTCGGCAGGAACAGCAGCTCGACCATGACGCTGCCCTCCCCCTCGCACGTCGGGCAACGACCGCCGGGCACGTTGAACGAGAATCGACCCGCCGTGTAGCCGCGGCGCTTCGCCTCGTCGGTCGCCGCGTAGAGCTTGCGGACGTGGTCGAACAGGCCCGTGTAGGTGGCGACGTTCGAGCGCGGCGTGCGTCCGATCGGTTTCTGGTCGATGACGACGACGCGGCGCACGCCCGGGGGCGCCTCGGTGACGCGTCCGCGAACGTCATCGACGTCGTCGCCGAGCAGCAGATCGGTCTCGGGGTCACCCGTCAGCTCGGGTTCGGGAGCGCCGCCGCTGCCGAGGTGCTCGCGCAGCAGCGCGGGCACCGCCTGGCTGACGAGGCTCGACTTGCCCGAGCCGGAGATACCCGTGACAGCGCTCAGGCATCCGACGGGAAAGCTGACGTCGAGGCCCTGCAGGTTGTTGCGCGTCACGTCCGCGAACGCCAGCCAGCCTTGCGGCTCGCGGGGCGAGCGCCGCGAAGAGGCGCCGGGGGCGTCGTCGTCGCGGGGAAACAGGTAGCGGCGGGTCTCGGACTCGGCGACGTCAGCGAGCCCGGACGGCGTGCCGCTGTAGAGCACTCGGCCGCCCTGCTCACCGGCTCCGGGGCCGATGTCGACGAGCCAGTCGGCTTCGTGGATGACGGTGAGCGAGTGCTCGACGACGAACACGCTGTTGCCGCGCTCCTTCAGCCCGTGCAGGATGCCGATGAGCGCGTCGAGGTCGCGCGGGTGCAGCCCGGCAGACGGCTCGTCCAGCACGTAGACGACGCCGAACAGCTTCGACGACAGCTGCGTCGCGAGGCGCAGGCGCTGACGTTCGCCGCCGGAGAGCGTCGGCGTCGTGCGATCGAGCGAGAGGTAGCCCAGGCCGAGGTCGATCATCGGTTGCAGGCGCGTGACGAGGTCGGCTGCGAGACGTTGCGCTGCCGCGCGCTTCTCGACCGAGAGATTAGGCGTGCGCCGCACGTCGGGCGCGGCATCGTGCGATGCTCCGCCACCTGCCACGCGAGCCTGCGTCAACGCTTCCCGAGCTTCGGCGTCGAGCACGTGATCGTCCTGGTGCGCGACCTCGGCCGGGCTCCAGTCGTCAGCGGTGACGGAGCGCGCGATCTCGGCGAGGCGCTCGAGCGGCAGGTGCGAGAAGGCGGCGATGTCGAGCCCCTCGAACGTCACGGACAGCGCTTCGGGCTTGATCTTGGCGCCGTGGCAGGTGCCGCACAGCTCGCTCGTCAGGTAGCGCGAGGCGCGCTTCTTCGTCGTGGCGCTCTTGGCGTTGGCGAACGTGTCGAGCACGTAGCGTCGCGCTCCGATGAAGGTTCCCTGATAGCTCGGCTCCATGCCCTGCTTCTGCGCACGCCTCGTCTGCTCCGGCGTCAGGCCCGCGTACACGCCGACGCTGGGGCGCTCCTCGGTGAACAGGATCCAGTCGCGGTCCTTCTTCGGCAGGTCCTGCCATGGCGTGTCGACGTCGTAGCCGAGCGCGACGAGGATGTCGCGCTGGTTCTGCCCCGCCCACGCGACGGGCCAGGACGCGACGGCGCGCTCGCGGATCGTCAGCGACGGATCCGGCACCATGCTCTTCTCGGTGACCTCGTAGACACGGCCGATGCCGTGGCACGTCGGGCAGGCCCCTTGGACGGTGTTCGACGAGAAATCCTCCGCGTAGAGCATCGCCCGCCCCGGCGGATACCACCCGGCACGCGAGTAGAGCATGCGCACAAGGCTCGACAATGTCGTCACCGTCGCGACATCGGAGCGCGCGCCGCCCCCACCGCGCTGTTGCTGCAGTGCGACGGCAGGCGGCAGGCCTTCGACGACATCGACGTCCGGCACGCCCGCCTGGTCGATGAGGCGCCGCGCGTACGGCGCGACGGACTCGAGGTAGCGCCGCTGCGACTCGGCGAACAACGTGCCGAACGCCAGCGACGACTTGCCCGAACCGGACACACCGGTGAACACGACGATCGAATCGCGCGGCAGGTCGAGCGCCACGTCCTTGAGGTTGTTCTGCCGCGCGCCGCGGACGACGACGCCGTCACGCCACGCGCTCGGCTCCGCCCGGTCGAGTGTTGATGCCTGCTCCTCATTCACGCCTGCGACGTTACCCGCCGGCGGCGAAAACCCCGGAGTTCCGCGGAATCTCGAGACGCCGACACCCGGTTGTCGGGGGTCGGTCCCAGACTGCGAGCGTGACCGACATCACACCCTGCATCTGGCTCGACGACACGGCGGAGCCGGCCGCCGATCTCTACCTCTCCTTGCTCTCGAAACTCGCGGCGCGTCGACACCATCCGCCACCCCGACGACCCCAAGGCCCTGGGCCCCAACGCCTCTCGCGCCGGGCAGGTGATGCTCGAGCACGTCGAGCTCGACGGCCATCCGTTCACCCTGCTCAACGGCGGCCCGGTCTTTCCGCAGACTGAGGCCGTCAGCTTCCAGGTTTCCTGCGCCGACCAGGACGAGGTTGATCACTACTGGAACGGCCTGACGGCAAACGGTGGCTCCGAGAGCCCGTGCGGCTGGTGCGAGGATCCGTTCGGCGTCAGTTGGCAGATCATTCCGCGCCGTTTCACCGAGTTGATGCAGACGCCCGACCCCGCCGTCGTCGCACGCGTCTCACAGGCGATGTTCTCGATGACGAAACTGGTCGTCGCCGACCTCGAAACGGCGGCCGCCGGCTGAGCGGGGCAGGCACGACGAAGGCCCCCACCGCGGTGAGGGCCTTCGCTCGAGAGACTTGGATCCCCCGACCGCCTGGTGCTCTGGGGTCATCAGGTTGCCGGGGGCTTCACCCATTGTTACCCAGGACTTAACCTCGCAACAGTCTTGGGGGTGAAATTTCTGCGAAATGTGAGCGGTGAGACACCGGCCAGGGCCGTGGGGAGGGGCAGGTGGCCCTGGCCGGTGTCGTGGGCGAGCGGTCGTCCATCCGCTCGCGATTCGCGCCGACGACGAGGAGATGGACGTCGATCGGTCACGAGGTTCCTGCGATCCGGCGTGGTGGCGCCCCGGTGCGCGCCGAACACCACGAACGTCGCGCGGCGTGTGGGGCGCTCATCTCGGCGTCACGATCTGCGTGACTCACCGGTGCAGGAGGTCTGTGGGGTCGGCGGGGTCGGGCCCCGTCAGGAGGCGACGATCTTGCCGTTGCGGATGACGTAGGCGGCGCGGCGGTCGAGTTCGAGACTCGTCGCGGCGTTCGTCGTCGACGTCACGGTGCTCGCGTGCCGGACGCCCGTCGCGACGCCCGCGGCGGAGGCGTCGGCGGCGCTCAGTGTGCCGACGCCCATGACGGCGACGGCGGAGCTGACGGCGATGCCGCGTCCGAGCGACTTGAGGGAGCCGAAGATCGAGGTGGACTGTTGGCTGGTGTGCTTCGTGGTGTTCATGACGTTCACTCAACGCCCGGTGTCTATGGGCTTTCTGTGACGCTCTTGTGGCGTACCTACGGGCGTCGCAGACCGCCCCGCGACTCAGCCATGGCCTACGACGTGCGCACGATTCAACCACGATCGTCAGGCAGGAGATAGGCGTCCTCGCGACTCGGAGGGCGAATCAGGCAGAACGGAGAGCGCAGGCCCATGGCGGCAGAGCAGAGGCGCAGCGTCACCGGGCGCACGCGGGCCAGCCGCCCGGCCTCATGGACCGTCCAACGCTCAGCCCTGCTCCGGGGAAGCGGGGCGATCGGCCCCGCCGCCTCAGCGCTCGACCCCACGAAGGCCTCCCGAGACAGCCGGCAGCCCTCGACCGTCATGAACCACGTAGGCTCGCCCTCGTGAAGAGCGAATTTGCCACCATCGCCGCCGGCGTCGTCATGCTCGTGTTCGGGCTCGCTCTCGTCGCGGCGCTGGGCAAGGGCATCGCAGGGGCGATTCGTCGTCGCAGCTGGCCCGTCGTCGACGGTCATGTGCGTCTCGGCACCGGCAAGGACGGGCGCGAGAACTCGCTCGCACGCATCCGCTACACCGCGCCCGACGGCAGCCGTCAGCTCCTCGAGACCCCGACGGGTGGCATGAGCACGAACGGCCGCGACGGCCAGACGCTGCCGCTGCTCGTCGACCCGCACGACCCGGCGCACGCCGTGCCGAAGGCGTCGGGCGGCACCCTCGCGACGATGGGGTGCTTCGCCGCGATCAGCCTCTTCTTCGCCGTGTTCGGCGCGGTCGCCATCATCACCGTCCTCACCTGATGACGGGCACGCAGGCGCCCCCTGCCACCTCGCCAGCCGACGACCGGCTACGTGCGACGCGTCTGTTCCTGCTCGCCGCAGGTCTGTTCGTCTTCCTCACCGCCGAGATGTACCCCGTCGGCGCGATGCCCGACATGACGCGCGACCTCGGCGAGAGCGACGCCGCCGTCGGACGCCTCGTGACCTGGTACGCGGTCGGTGTCGGCGTCGCCGCCATCCCGCTCGTCATGCTGACGCGACGCCTGCCGCGCCGCCGCGTCATCGTCGCGTGCCTGCTCGCCCTGTTCGTCTCGATGGCGATTGCGGCGCTCGCGCCGAACCTGCTCGTCGTGACGATCGCGCGCTTCATCGGCGCCGCCGCGCATGGCGTGATCTTCGCGGTCGTGCCCGTGGCCGCGGCGAGTCTCGCGCGCCGGGGCGCCGAGGCGAAATCAGTCGCGAGCGCCTTTCTCGGCGCGAGCGTCGGCGTCGTCGCGGGGCCGCCGTTCGTCGCCGCCGTCAGCGACCATCTGGGGTGGCGCGTCGCGAGCGGCATCATCGCGGCCATCGCGCTCGGCGTCGCGATCGCGAGCCAGCTGAAGCTGCCGCCCCTCGAACCGGAGGCGCCCGGCGAGTTCTCGCTGCGCCTGCCGCGCGCCATGGCGGGGCCGTTCTTCACGCTGTGCGCCGTCGTCGCGGTCGTCGTGACGGCGCACAACGCGGCGTGGGCGTTCATCGCGCCGATCCTGGCGGCGAAGGGCATCTCGGGCACCGCGTTCGCCGTCGAACTGTTCGTCTATGGCGTTGCCGGCGCGCTGACGACGGCGTACGCGAGCCGACACCTCGACGCGCATCCGATGCGCGTCACGCTGCTCGCCCTCGGCTGCATGGTCGTCGCGCTGCTCGCGCTGACGTTCTCGCCTGCCGCCGCGGTCGCCGCCATCGCCGCAGCTGCGTGGGGTGGTGCGTTCGGTGTGCTGCCGGTCGCGTTCCAGACGCGTGCGCTGTCGATGACGCCGGGTTTCACGGACGCGTCGACGCCGATCTACGTCGTCGCGTTCCAGGTCGGCATCAGCCTCGGCGCGCTCGTCGGCAGCGCGCTCATCACGCACGTCGACGCGACGACGCTGCCGCTGTTCGCCGCCATCGTGACGGCGCTCGCCGCATCAGCCCTCGCGCAACAACATCGCCCGGAATCGAGTCGTCCCTGACGTGTTTTCGGGCAAAGAGCTCTGCCGTGCACGGCCGCGCAGGAGGTCAGGACCAATGGCCCCCTCGGGCGCCCACCGTTCGGAGGCCGAACCCCCTAGGCTTGAGGGTGGCAAGTTTCGCGCGACCGCGCGAAACGACGGGGCGCGCTGCGCCCACACTTCGGGAGATGCGATGCGAGACAACACCGGCCTCGGCCTCGGCTACCGATTCGCCTGGCGCCTCGAGTACATCGGCGTCTCGTGCTTCGGCCCGGCCCAGCACATGCCTGCGACCGATCCGAAGCGACGCCTGCGCCGCGAGCGCGCCGCCCGCGTCATCGCCGCGCACGAGGCGCGCGGCACCGAGGCGCCCGAGTGGGTGCGCCAGATCGTCGAGACCGGCGGGGACGCCCCCGTCAAGCAGCGTCGCGCCGGCAACGCACCGGCGGCCTGAGCTCACCCCGACGAGGTTGTCGGTGCCGGATGCAAGACTGACGGCATGTTCTCCTTCGAGAGTCTCGAGCTCCCTGTGATCGCCGCGCCGATGGCGGGCGGCCCTTCGACGAGTCGGCTCGTCATCGACTCATCGCGCGCCGGCGGGTGGGGCATGCTCGCCGGCGGCAACAAGAACGTCGACGCGTTGGCCGACGAGGTCCGTGACGTTCAGGACGCGGGCGTCGCTGCCGGCGTCAACCTCTTCATCGCGGGGCCGCAGAGCACGGATGCCGCGGCCCTCGCGTCGCTGCGCGCGAAGATGCAGCCCGTGGCCGAGCGTTTCGACGTCGAGCTCGGTGAGCCGACGTGGGACGACGACGACTACGCCGCGAAGGTCGCGTGGCTCGTCGCGCATCCTGTCGACGTCGTGACGTTCACGTTCGGGCTGCCGTCCGACGCCGACGTCACCGCGTTGCATGCGGCGGGTTCCTCGCTGGGGGCCACCGTCACGTGCCTCGACGACGCGCGCACCGCCGTCGCACGGGGGATGGATTTCCTCGTCGTCCAGGGCCCTGACGCTGGCGGTCATCGCAGCACGTTCGACCTGCACGCCGACCCCGACGAGGCACCCCTGCCCGATCTGCTCGAACAGATCCGCGCGGCCGTCGACGTGCCGCTGCTCGCGGCCGGCGGCATCGCGACGCCTGACGACACCGTCGCGGCGCTCGGCATGGGCGCCGTTGCGGTGCAGGCGGGTACGGCGTTCCTGCGCTCATCGTCGGCAGGTTCGTCGGCGACGCATCGTGCGGCGCTCGCCTCGGACGACTTCACCGATACGGGTCTGACGCGCGCCTTCTCGGGGCGGTTCGCGCGCGGTCTCGTCAACGAGTTCATGTCGATGTTCGACGGCGTCGAGAACGTCGCGCCATCGGCCTACCCGGAGGTCAACCGGATGCTCGCACCGCTGCGTCGCGCCGCCGCCGAGGCGGGCGACCCGCAGTGGACGCACCTGTGGGCCGGGGCCGGGTGGCGTCGCACGGCGTCCGCGATGCCGGGGCGCATGATCGACGGTGACGCCGGCCGCATCACACGCTGGCTCGCGGGCCGCGAGGGCTGACGCGCCGTCAGATCTCGCGGACGACGCGCGCGGGGTTGCCGACGGCGACGACGTTCGCGGGCAGGTCCTTCGTCACGATCGAGCCCGCGCCGACGACGGTGTTCTCGCCGATCGTCACCTCGGCAACGTCGAGGCAGACATAGCCGAAGTTCGCGAACGTGCGCGCCCCCCGGTTGGGGCTCGCGTTCCTCTCGGTAGATCTTCAGGACGGCCGGGGTCGCGGGCCAGGCATTGATCAGGTGCAGATCACCACCGTCATCCCGATAGGCGATGACGGTCAAGACCCGGCCCGCCGACGGGGAGTACCCGATGGACCGAGTAGACCTACTCACCCCGCGGGCCCGTCTGAGTGCTGTACTGACGACGGCCGCAGCCGGCGGCCCTCGATGACAGGGGTGACAGGCATCATGACGTTCTTCCGCGCAGGGTTCTTCCGCACAATCGGCGTCAGCGTCGTTCTCGCCGCGGGGCTCACAGCCGTTTCGGCGTGCAATCCGATCGACGAGAAGGTTTGCTCGAGCGGCTCCTACCCCGTCAAGGACAAGGGAGACGGGCCCGGGCAGACGTGCGTCAAAAGCGGCGATCCGATCCCGTCCGGATACACGACCTACGCACCCGGGCAGACGCCGACGACGCCGTGAACTGCGCGGCTCGGCGATCCGTGCCGTGCTGAGACAGCATCCAGGCCGCCCGTGATCGCCACACTCCGTCATCGCGCCTGCGAGCCCCCGTCGCTTGCAGACATGGAACGACCGCACCCGATCAGAGAAGGTGGCAACCTTCGGGTGCGGTCGTTCGGCGTGTGCGGTACGGATCAGCTCGTGGCGGCCACCCCCTCCCCCGTCAGGTCGCGGCGGCCGAGGCCGTCCGACGCCTTCGCCGTGGCGTAGAACGACGCTGCGAGGGTGGCGACGAGCAGCAGACCGGCGCTGAAGAGACGGCCGTCCATGACGGGCCCCTCGATCTCGTGGCCGGCGGCCTGCGCCCGCGCGGAGCCGTTGAGGAACGGCACGATCGCGAGGACGCCGATGCCGAGGACGACCTCCGTCAGCACGACGCGCGGAAACGTCACGAGGACGTACGCGAACACGTTGCTGACGCGCCCCGCCCGCTGCGCGCGGGCGATCTTCGGCATGAGGACGAGCTGGTTGTACGCCCCGGCGGCGACGAGACCGACGACGAGGACGATCTTCGCGAGCAGGAAGCGCCCGAACGGCGTCGTCACGAACTGCTCCCACGCCCCGACCTCGCGGTACGTCAGCCACACCCCGGAGACGAGCACCATGCCGACGGCAACGAGCGCGAGCACGCCGAACCGCGCCCAGATTCGTGCCCACACGTCACCGGCGCTGACGTCGAGATGGCGTCGCGTGCGAGCCAGCAGCGCGAGCGCGATGAGCCCGCCGACCCAGAGCGAGCCCCCGATGATGTGCGCCTGGATGAGCATCTTGGCGACGACGTCGCCGAACTCGACGGCCTTCGTCGGGATCGACGGCACGAGCGAGGCGGCGACCGTCAGCCCTGCGGCGGTGACGGCGGCGGCGTGCGACCAGCGCGGCATCCGGCCGAACAGCATCGGCAGCAGGACGAGCGCCGCAAGCACGATGCAGACGTTGGCGACGGTCACGAGCGCACCGGTCGAGATCCACTCGCCGGCCTTGGCGGGCTTCGCCAGGTAATCGGCGACGGCCGACGGGCGCAGCGCGTCGGCGTACGCCATCCCCTTGCCGGCCCGCGCGACGCGGGCCGCGAGCTGGAACCAGGCGACGACGAGCAGGACGATCGTGCCGACGGCTGCCAGACGCAGCGCACGACGCGTCAGGAGCGCCGCATCATCGGGGTTCACCGTCGTGTCGCGTCGGACGGCGGGCCGGACGACACTCAGGTACGTCCAGACGCCGCCGATGGCGCAGGCCAGGCCCATGAAATAGGCGAACTTCGTGAGGATCCGCCACACCGGCGGGATGACATCGGGGAGGGCCGTAGCCGTGACAACCATGCTCATAGTGAGGTGAGCCTAACCTTACTCAGAATCCTGGTGTCGATTTGGCCCACATGAAGTGACGAAAATCCGTCCGGCGGTCCGTCGTCGCTCTGCCGCGACATCCCCGAAGCGCACCAGGACGCGCGAATGGGGCGCCCGCCGGCGATCACCGCAACCGATGCGCCGCGGACGTCACCTCATCCGTCAGCCGCGCGAGCGCCCGAGTCTCGAGGCGCCAGCACTGCCAGAACAGGGGCACGTCGAGGTCGCCGACGCCCGGCACGCGCCTGAGGTGATCGTCCTCGTCCGCGAGCCCCTCCGGCACCATGCCCCATCCGAGGCCGGCCCGCACCGCCGCGGCGAAACCCTCGGCGGACGGGATGACATGCTCGACGCGCGGCTCGAGGCCGACATCGGCGAGGATGCGACGCTGCAGGTCGTCGCGGTCGTTGAAGCGCAGCGTCGGCAGCTCGGCGAGGCGCCCCGAACAGCGCTCCCACAGGTCGCGACGCACGAGCGGTACGTAGCGCATGACGCCCAGCTCACTGACCGAACATCCTTGCACCGCAGCAGAACTCGCCGTCACCGCACCCAGGACGGCACCCTCGCGCAGCAGCCGCGCCGAGTGATCCTGATCCTCGACGAAGACCCGCAGCCGCGCGTCACCCCACTCGGCCACCGTGGTGAGCACCTCGACGAACCATGTCGCGAGCGAGTCGGCGTTGACGGCGACCGGCAGGTCGACGACGTCACCCGGCAGCGTCCGACCCGGCACCGCCGAACCGAGCGCGCGCTGCAACTCGGCGTCGACGAGAGCCCGCTGCCGCGCTCCGCGCAGCAGGACCTCCCCGACGGCGGTGGCGCGCACGGGCGAGGTCCGCACGAGGACGACCTGCCCGACTGCCTGTTCGAGCGCCTTGATGCGCTGCGAGATCGCCGACGGCGACACCCGCAGCGCGGCCGACGCCCCGTCGAACGTCCCCTCGTCGACGCAGGCCAGGAGCGCCTCGAGCCACTCGTCACGCAGTTTCATGGCGCCACCCTAGTGAAGCAGCACTGAAGTACCCACAGTTTCATGAACTGTCCTTCATCCACGCACACCCCTAACGTCACTGCCATGACGCACCTGCTCACCGGCTTCCTCACCGGCCTCGGCCTCATCGTCGCCATCGGATCGCAGAACGCCTTCGTCCTGCGTCAGGGGTTGCTGCGTCACCACGTCGGGCTCGTCGTCGTCATCTGCGCGATCGTCGACATCGTCCTCGAACTCGCCGGTGTGCTCGGCATGGGCGCGATCGTCTCGGCGCATCCCGATGCGCTGCGCGTCATCAAGTGGCTCGGAGCGGCCTACCTCGTCTGGTTCGGGCTCAACTCGTTCAAGAACGCCCGCCACGCCGGCAGCCTCGACCCCGCCGAGGCGCCACCGATGAGTCGACGCGCCGTCGCGGCCACGGTCGCCGGGCTGACGTTTCTCAACCCGCATGTCTATCTCGACACGGTCGTCATGCTCGGTACCGTCGCGAACTCCCAAGGCGCGCAAGGGCGTTGGTGGTTCTACGTCGGGTCGATCAGCGCGAGCGTGCTGTGGTTCGTCGCGCTCGGGCTCGGCGCGCGCCTGCTGACGCCCCTCGTCCGCAACGCCCGCACCTGGCAGGTCATCGACACGGTCGTCGGCGTCATGATGTTCGTCTTCGCCGCACTGCTCGTGACGTCGTCCTGACCGCCCCACCGCGCCGCACGAGCGTCCGAAGGCGCCGAACTATAGCCCGGCGCGTAGAGATCGCGGCAAGATGCGAGCACCGGACTAGGTAGAAACCCGTTCATCTGTCACGCTGGTGCCGTGACTTTCTCTGTGTGGTTCGACGGCGACGAAACCCTGTGGGACAGGCGGGGCCACATGCTCACCGGCCTCCTCGACGAACCCTCCCACGTCGACGACGCCACGCGCGCGCCCGAGCTGTTCCCCGACGTCCTGCCCGCCATGGTCGACCTGGCCGAGCGCGGCAGCGTCAACCTCATCCACTACGCACCCATGCCCGCCGGCCACGAGCACGTCCTGCCCCCGTTCGCCGCCCACGTCGACGCGCCCGGAGCACCGTCGGACCTGCCGCCCGAGCTGCACGACACCGAAGCCGACCTCAACTGGCTCGCCACGTTCGAGCGCATCGACGCCGTCATCGCCGAGAGCGGCTCCGCACCCGACGACGTCGTGCTCATCAGCAACACCGTCGGACCCTTCGCGAAGGCGGCCGAGCGCGGCTGGCTGACGGTGTGGCTCAACCGCGACCGCGTCGCCAACCTCTCGGAGACGATGCCCAGCGCCGAGATCCACTCGCTGCTCGACCTGCCCGAGGCCCTCGACGCCATCGACGAGGCCCGCGCCATCATCGCGGGGCTCATGCCGAGCAGCGAGGCGACCATCGCGACGGCGCTCGACGGCGTCACCCCCGCCTGAGGCGACGGGGCACAAAAACACCACGCGCCAGGGTGTTTCGCTCACAAAAACACCCGTTGACTACAGTTGATGGCCGCACCGATCGGTGCGGCCATTGCCGTCCCCGCGCACTGGTGACCGCCTACCGAAGGACGACCCACCATGGTCGACTCCCCCGCCAGCCACGGCGCGTCATCCGCGACGCCTGAGCCCGGCGCTGTGAACTCGCCCGACGTCGACGCACCCCGCGTCGCCCTCTCCGGTGGCCGCACACGGCCGTCGCTCGACGACCGCGGTTTCCTCGGCCACCCCTCCGGCCTGGGCACGCTGTTCAACGCCGAACTGTGGGAACGCTTCAGCTACTACGGCATGCGCGCAATCCTCGCGTACTACCTCTACACGGCCGTCAGCGAGGGCGGGCTCGGCATCGACCAGCCGACAGCCCTGTCGATCGTCGCGACGTACGGTGCGTCGGTCTACCTGCTCAGCGTCGTCGGTGCGTGGCTCGCCGACCGCGTCATCGGCGCCTTCCGCGCGACGCTGTACGGCGCCGTCGTCATCATGCTCGGCCATGTCTTCCTCGCGCTGCCGATCGCGGCGATGTCGTGGGTCGGCATCGCCACCGTCGCGCTCGGAACGGGTCTGCAGAAGGCGTCCATCTCGGCGGTCGTCGGGCAGCTGTACGACCGCGAGGACGGCCGTCGCGACGCCGGTTTCTCGATCTTCTACATGTCGGTGAACATCGGCTCGTTCTGCGCGCCGTTCGTCGTGACGTTCCTCAAGGACAGGTGGGGTTTCCACGCCGGATTCTCCGCCGCGGCTGTCGGCATGGCCTTCGGGCTGATCGGCCTGTTCGTGTTCCGCAAGCACCTGCACGGCGCAGGAACGAACCCGACGAGCCCGCTCACCGCGGCCGAACGCGGCACCGTCATGCGACGCGTGGGGCTCGGCGTCGTCGGCGTCGCGGCCGTCGCCGCGATCTGCTTCGCCCTGTCGGGGACGACGGCGAACGGCGTCATCAACACCGTCACGGTGATGTCCGTCATCGCCGCGGTCGGCATGTTCGCGATGATGTTCAAGAGCCCCAAGGTGAGCGCCGCCGAACGCCGCCACCTGCAGGCGTACGTGCCGTTGTGGATCGGCGCCGCGCTGTTCTGGATGATCTTCGAGCAGGCCGCGAGCAAGATGGCCGCGTTCGCCGCCGAGCGCACCGACCTCGGCTCGATCTTCGGCATCAAGGTGAACGCCGAGTTCTTCCAGAGCGTCAACCCGCTGTTCGTCGTGGCCCTCGCGCCCGTCTTCGCCGCGATGTGGCTGCGCCGCGCCGGCAAGTTCCCGAGCACCGGCGCGAAGTTCGCGTTCGGCGTGCTCATGGCCGGCCTGTCGTTCGTGCTGCTCGCGTTCTACTCGAACCTGTGGCCGCACGGCCCGACGGCGCCGATGTGGGCGCTCGCGAGCGTCTTCGTCGTCCAGACGATCGGCGAACTGTGCCTGTCGCCCGTCGGCATCTCCGCGACGACGAAGCTCGCACCCGCCGCGTTCACGACCCAGGCGATGGCGCTGTGGTACCTGACGTCCGCCGTCGGCCAGTCGGCCGCCGCGCAGGCCATCCGCCTCATGGAGGGCCTTGGCGACACGACGTTCTTCCTGACGCTCGGCCTCATCACCGCCGGCTTCTCGCTCGTCCTCATGGCCCTCGTGCCGTGGATCGGGCGCCACATGCGCGACGTCGAAGCCGTCAAGACGGCGTGAACAATGCGTCGTGACGACGCGCTGAGCTGACGCCTCACTGAGGTGACGCCGGAGACGCGCAGGAGGGGCAGGTGGATGACCACCTGCCCCTCCTGCGCGTTACGTCGACATCTGCGAATCTGGCTCTTCAGAGTTGAGTGTGGGCGCGCCGGTTGGGTCGGGTAGCTGGGGAAAGGTGGGGACGCCACGAAACGTCGTCCCGCACCAGCCGGGTCAGCTGCGCCATGGCGTACACGAACACCAGGTCGAAGAACAGCTCTAGGTTGCCCACCGACCCGCTGCCGCTGTCCCGCGCGGCGGCCTCGCTGCCCGGCTCAGAGTTCTCTGACATCCGCGAAATCATCCCCTTTCAAGCCCGGCAACTCCCACCCTCACCGACGGTGCTGCCGCGCTGTCCGGAGCGCTGCCCGGACTGACCGGGCTGCGCGCCTGGGCAGGATCACAGCATTTCTAGTGGTCGCGGTCCGCTCGGCGGCGGAAACGCTCGATCCAGAGCATCCAGGTCTTCGCGGGTCAGCTCCACGTCCAGTGCTGTGGCGTTGTCGCGCACATGCTGCGGGCTGCTCGCCTTGGGGATCGTGCAGAGCGAGTCGCGGCGCAGCACCCAGGCGATGGCCGCCGCCGCGGCGCTGACGCCGTGACGGGCCGCGACGTCGTTCAGCGTCGCGTCCTGAAGGATGCGGCCCTGCTCGATCGGCGAGTACGCCATGACCGGCAGCTGGTGGTCGGTGCACCACGGCAGCAGGTCGTACTCCGGTCCTCGCCGCGACAGGTTGTACAGCACCTGATCCGTGGCCAGCCCGCTGCTGCCCGGCACGTCCCGCAGGTCGGCGAGGGCCCGGTGGTCGAAGTTGCTGACGCCCCAGTAACGGATTTTCCCGTCCTCGACCAGCTGTTGGAAGGCCGCGACCGTGTCCTGCAGCGGGTACCCGCCCTGCCAGTGCAGCAGGTAGAGGTCGACCCGATCGGTGCCCAGGCGTTTCAAGCTGCGTTCGCAGGCCGCGATCGTGCCGGAACGGGAGGCGTGGGACGGCATGACCTTGCTGACCAAGAACGCCTCGTCACGGCGACCCGCCAATGCTTCACCAAGCACCTCCTCCGCGCCGCCGTCGGCGTACATCTCGGCGGTGTCGACCAGCGTCATGCCCAGCTCGAGGCCGGCGTGCAGCGCGGCGACCTCGTCGCGGCGGCGGCCGGGGTCCTCTCCCCAGCCCCAGGTGCCCTGGCCCAGCACAGGGATGAACTCCCCGCTCGGCAGCGTTATTCGCCGCATCCGCGATAACTTCCCTTCTGGTTGTGCTGAGGTGGGACGTGGGCTGAGATCCTCGAAGGGCCAGCGCGTCCCCGGCCAGTGCTTGCGGTACCGAGGTGCCGGGTGTCGAGCCGGTCATTAGCCCCGCCTGCGCCATGTGGCGTACCGGGCTGCTCACGAGCGGTTTCCGGCGCCGGTGGGCTGGTCGGCCTGACTGAACATTACCGGAATGGCGGAACAGAAGGCCCGGAAGTCATCGGGTGAGCGGCTGGTGACCAGGTTCCCGTCTCGGGCCACCCCCATGGTCCACCAGGTTCGCCCGGTCGAGGCCGCGGTGGCGGTAGTCGTTGCGTTGCACCACTCGTCCGGGGCTGGGCTGGCGGTATTCGGCGCCGACCACCGCGTCAGCGTCCGCGAAGAGGAGGGCGTTGAGCATGGTCTGCAACAGGCTGCGCATCATGTCCGGCGAGGCCTCGGTGAGCAGCTCGCGAAGAATCGCAGATGGGTACGGTGCTCTGACAGCTGCCGACCGTCACGTCACCACCAGGCGTGGAAGTGGTGGACGGGGCCGTGGCCGTCGCCGCGCCCGACGTCGAGGTCGCCACTCGCGGCGAGCGCCTCCGTCACGTATTCCTTGGCCTCCCGCGTCGCCTGCGCCCACGAATCGCGTTGCGGCCGGAGTGCCGTCATCGCCGCCGACAGGGTGCATCCGGTGCCGTGCGTGTTGCGCGTGTCGATGCGCGGCGCGCTCAACCGGGCGGGCTCGTCGCTCTCGGCGGGGACAAGGAGGACGTCGTCGCTCTTCGCGCCGCCGCCATGGCCGCCCTTGAGCAGCACACCAGACCCGAGGGCGACGAGGGCGCGCGCGACGTCATCGCTCGCCTCGCGTGGCGCGTCGTCGAGATCGAGCAGGACGGCGGCCTCCGCGAGGTTCGGCGTGATGACGTCGACCTCGGGCACGAGACGCTCGCGCAGCGCGGTGACGGCGTCCTCGTCGATGAGCCGGTCACCGCTCGAGGCGACCATGACAGGGTCGAGGACGCGCGGCACCCCGCGCAGCGCCGGGTGGTCGGCGAGCACGTCAGCGACGGTCTCGATGACGGCCGCCGAACCCAGCATGCCGATCTTCAGCGCGTCGATGCGGACGTCGTCCACCAGGTTCTCGAGCTGCGTGCGTACCTGCTGCGACGTCATCTGCGTCACCGCCGCGACGCCCCGCGTGTTCTGCGCGACGACGGCCGTCACAACAGCGCACCCATGCGTGCGCAGGGCGCCGAAAGCCTTGAGATCAGCCATGATTCCCGCACCGCCGCTGGGGTCGGTGCCGGCGATCGTCAGGACGTTGGGGGTGCTCATGTCAGAGCCTCTCGGCTCGCGTCAGCGGAACGTGGTCGCGCCCACCGGCCGCAGCAGCCCTGGGGCATCCCTCGCCGGGGTGTCATGCCGGGCCCGCGTGGTCGGGCCGCTCGAGCTCGAGTGCGCCTCGGCCGCCGTCGACCGGGCGGACTTCGGCGAGAGCCTCGTCGAGTTCGCTCCGCAGCGCCTGGGTGGCGGCGAGCGGATCGGGCTGCCCGCAGATCGCCGACACGACGGCGACGCCCTGCGCGCCGGCGGCCACGAGCGCGCGCAGGTCCGGCAGCTTCACCCCGCCGATGACGACGTTGGCGAACCCGCCGGCCCGTGCCGCGTCCGTGATGGCGCCGACGCCGTCAAGCCCGAGCGGTTGCGCTGCGTCCGGCTTCGTCGGCGTCGCACGGAACGGCCCGATGCCCAGCAGGTCGACGGTGCCACGCGGCAACCTCGTTGCAGCAGCGACCTGTTCGAGGTTCGACACCGACCAGCCGAGGTGGAAGCCCTCACCGACGACACGGTCGGCGAGGCGCCGCGCCACGACAGGATCGAGGTCACTCTGGCCGAGGTGCACGCCGTCAGCCCCGACGGCGAGCGCCACGTCGAGACGGTCGTCGACGACGACGCGGACGCGCCGTGCTGTCGTCGAGGACGAGATCGGGGTCGCCGCCGCGGCCATCTGCTGGCCGGCACCCGTGGGCGAGTCTCGCTCGACGCGCGGGGCGGGGCACTCTTCGTCATGTAGGCCAGCCGATCGGCCACCAGCGGCCCGCGGCGTCGGCGTCTGCGCGACGGCGGGATGCGCACCCAACGCCGCAACGGCGTCGATGACCCGCGTCGTGAGAGAGCACAATTCGCGGGTCGAAGCGTCGTGGTCGCGGATCTGGATCATGTCGACACCACCGCGCGCAGCAGCCTCGGCCGTCTCGACGACACCGTCGGGCCCGCCACACAGCGCCGTATCGGTGACGAGGTACAGCTCGACGCCGCGCCCGTCCGACATCACGACGCCACTCGCAGATCGAGCGTCGCTGCGACGCTATCGCCCTCGAGGCGCGCCAGGGCGTCGAGGAGTTCGACCGCGAACGAACCCGGGCCGCTCGCCCAGTGCGCGGCGTCCTCGGCGGCGAGCGTCATCGTCGCGGTCGCGGCGGCGGCAGCGAGCTGCGCCGACCCGGCGACCGGTAGGTAGGCCGCGACGAGCGCTCCGAGCGCGCACCCGACGCCCGTCACCTTCGTCATGATGGCGTCGCCGTTGCCGATGCGCACCGTCGGTGCGCCCGGCGCGACGACGGCATCGACGGCACCGCTGACGGCGACCGCCCCGCCCGTGCGCTCCGCGAGTCGCGACGCTGCCGCGAGCGTCGCGTCGACGTCGTCACCGGCGTCGACCCCGCGTCCCGCACCCTGTTCGCCGGCCAACCCGAGCACCTCGGAGGCATTGCCGCGGATGACGGCCGGGGCGTGTTCGAGCAGGTCGCGAGCGAGCTGAGTGCGCACCGGCAGGGTGCCGACCGCGACCGGGTCGAGGCACCACGGGCGCCCGGCCTCGGCGCGCGCGGCAGCCGTCGCGCGCATCGCCTCGGCTGTCGCCGCCGTCACGGTGCCGACGTTGACGAGCAACCCGTCCGCGATACCGGCGAAGATCGGGCCCTCCTCGAGCGAGTCGACCATGGCCGGCGACGCTCCGACAGCGAGCAGCACGTTCGCCGTGAAACCGGTGACGACGGCGTTCGTCATGCACTGCGTGAGCGGTGCGGCGTCACGTACGGCGTCGATGACGCGCCCGATCGCTTCGGGGGTGATGGCGAGCGCCTGAGCTGACGCGTCCGTGCCCGCCTCGTGCGCCGCGTCGGGGGACTGTGCGTCGGGGCGGCTCCTGCCGCCGCTCCTCTGGCTGGCGCTGCGTGTCGCGTCGCTCGACGCGCCTGGGGTGTGGTCGGGCTCGTTCGTGGGCGCAGTCATCGTGCGTCTCCTTCCTCCGCCGGCATGATCCGGATCAGGTGTAGGCACCCTCGTGAAGAGGATGCTGGCGGTCGGCTTGCGCCTCTCAGCCGTGATGGCTCCCGCGGGACGACCCCAGCTTCGCAGATGACGTACCCCGCGTGGGCGTCGTGCCCCACGGACGCAGGTGCGGAACGTCGATGGCGTGTGGACGTGTTCGCCCGGCCAGCCCCACCGCCGTACCCGTACCTCCCCCTCGCGCGTCACGACGCCGAGCGAGAAACACACCGCGCCCATCACAGTCCGTCGCGCAGCACGCGTCAGCACCGACGAGCCCGTCGCGTCATCACCCCAGGAAGTTCGCGTGGGGCCTGGCGGCAACGGTCACCTGCGCCGCCCCCAACGGGTGGGTCACGTAGCCTGGTGGCAGATCAGCCACCCCGCGCGCGAGGAGTCAGACATGCCCCAGGCCCAGATCGGCATCTTCGTCGATGGTGCGACGTCGAGCGAGTACGTCGAGTTCGAGGTCGAGCCCGGCTCGCTGACGAAGCTGTCGCAGCTGCTGCCGCTGTTCGAGGCCGAGCAGGACGACGTGGGCGTCAATTTCGTCGTCGGCGTGCGGCCGTCGCTGATGCAGCAGATCGCCGCCGATCACGCCCCCGAGAACGTTCATGACTTCGACACCGACGTCGTCGGAACCGACGGGTACGTCATCCCCGGTACGCAGCGCGACCTCGTCTTCTGGGTGTTCGGCGGCGCGCGCGACAAGGTGTTCGACGCGACGCGTCACCTCATCTCGTTGACGCGCCAGGTCGTGCCCGGCACACGCGTCGTCGACGAGACGGAGGGCTGGGTCTACCAGACGAACCGCGACCTCACCGGTTTCATCGACGGCACCGAGAACCCGACGACGATCGAGCAGTACGACGAGGCCATCGTCGCCGACGGCAAGCCGGGCGCCGGCTCGAGCGTGCTGCTGCTGCAGAAGTGGCCGCACAAGCAGGCGAAGTGGGAGGCCCTCTCCACGGAGGAGCAGGAGAAGGTCATCGGCCGCTCCAAGGTCGACTCGATCGAGATGGACCCCAAGCCCGAGACGTCGCACGCCGAACGCACCGACCAGGACGACTTCGGCCACATCGTGCGCCGCAACATGCCGTTCGGTGACGTCGGCGAGCACGGCACGATGTTCGTCGGCTTCGCGTGCGAGCAGAAGCGCCTGCACGACATGCTCGAATCGATGGCCGGCGTCGGTGACCACCCGCGCGACGAACTGACGAAGTACTCGAACGCCGAGACCGGCTCGTACTACGTCATACCGCCGGTCGATGCGTTCAAGGGCTGACGGCGATCCCTCGTCGTCGCGCCCGAGAGCGGGCGGCTGATCGAAGACGGGCGCAAGATGGCGACTAACTCACGAGTAGGCAGGCATCCACGTGCCTACTCGTGAGTTACCCGCCACGCTGCGACCTGCAGCAGGCCCTGATGTGCGAACCCGACGCGCGGGGTATCCCGGCACCCCACGCAGAACCCACCCGAAATCCGCGCGACACGGTACGTCGAGCACGCCTAGGCTCGGACGATGACGAACCCCGCCGACCTCGAACCGATCCCGGTGCCGCGCCTCGAGCGTGACGGTGTGGTGCTGCGCGCCCACACGATCGACGACGCCGACGAGGTGACGCGACGTGGCGCCGACCCGCTCGTCCAGCGGTGGACGACGACGCCCGCGAACTACACGCGCGACATGGCGCTCGAGTTCGTCACGCGCATGACGGGGCCGAGCCGCGACGCGATCTGGTGGGCCATCGAGGTCGACGGCCGCATGGCAGGTTCGATCGACCTGACGACGTGGGGGCGCGGTTTCTCCTACGGCGCGGCGAGCGTCGGTTTCGCGCTCAGCCCCTGGGCGCGCGGGCGGGGCGTGATGACGCGCGCCGTGGCGGCGGCCGTCGAGTATGGCTTTGACTCGCTGGGCCTCGACACCATCATCTGGGAGGCGTACGCGGGCAACGTCGGCAGCTGGAGAGCAGCCTGGGGCAACGGCTTCCACGAGTTCACCTACATCTCCAGCCTGCTCGTGGGCAAGGACCGCCTCGAGGACGCCTGGCACGCCGTCCTTCGGGCCGACGAACCGCGAGAGCCGCAGGGCGATTGGCACCTGGCGATCGAGAACTCCACCACGCCTCGACACCAGCGAGGCCTCTGAACGGCCAGCCCCGCCCCCGCCAGGCGCGGCCTGCTCCCCGACGTGACACACCTGCGATTTTCGTCCACATTCGGCATTCGCCAGTGCCCGACGACGATCGCAGCGTCGCGCCCGCCGGGCGTCATGGCTATCGGGCGAGCTCACCGGCACGTCACGCGGAGACGAAAGCGCCGATGACGTCGCGCACCTGCCGCCCCGCGACGAACAACCGCGGCGAATGTGGACGAAAATCGCAGATGCGGACGCGTATCGCAGCTGGTCACAACCAGCGGCCGACCTGTTCGTGCTGCGGGCCGGGGAGACGTCGGACGGGGGTCTTCCAGTCGACGCCGTACTGCTTGCCGACCCACCACCACAGCCACGCCGTGATGCCGAAGATCAGCGGCAGCGAGAACAGCAGCGCAGCAGGGTTGACGGCGCCCTGCTCGAGCGAGTTCGGCGTCAGTGGCGCGAGCAAGAACGACATCGTGTTGTTCGCCGCATGCACGAGGATCGCCAGTTCGAGGCCGCCGGAGCGCCACACCAGCGCTCCCATGCACAACGCGAAGCAGGCGATGTCGATCTGGCCGACCCAGTCATACCCGTGGCCGAGCATGAACAGCGGCACGGGCAGGATGATGCCCCACAGCGGCGACTTCAGCCACGTCCCGAGCGCCTGCTGCGGCATGCCGCGAAACAGGTACTCCTCGCCCGCGCACTGCAACGGCGTCAGCACGAGGATGATGACGTACGACGCGACGAGTGACGCCGAGAGAGGCGGCACCGTCAGTTCGTCACGGCCGAACAGCAGAGGCGGCACGAGGATCACGAGGGCATAGATCGGCACGACGACGCGCGCAGCGCGCCCCAGCAGACCCCAGCGGAATCGCCCGAACACCGAGTGGATCGACCCGCGACGCCCCGCGCCCCACCACGACGCGAGCACGACGATGGGGACGAGCGCAGCAAGCGGACCGAGCATCGCCATCAGGTCGGCCGGGTTGCCACCGTCCTCGAGGCTCTCGCTCGCAGCGGGCAGGCCCAGGCCCTCCCATGCGAGCACGACGACGCCCAGCGCGATCATCATGACGATCGTGACACCGAACGCCACACCCAGCATCGCGAAAGGACGCCACCATTGCGCGACGCGCCAGTCGATGCGTGCCATGCGGTGATACGGCAACGGCTTCGGTTGCTCGAACGCCCACGCCGGGGGTGGCTTGCGCGGACCGGCTTGCGCTGCAACGGGATACGCAGCGCCGGTCGACGCCGGCGCCAACAACACCCCAGGCGGATACTGAGGCTGCGGAGCTGACGGCTGGGACCAACCAGCCGGCGCAGGCGCACCCGAAGCTGCGGGCCGGGGAGCTGACGGCGGGGGCCACCCGCCAGGGGCAAGCGCTACAGCCTCGGGAGCCCCTGGCGCCGGGGGAGGCGACCCTATCGATCCTGTGGGCGGCAGTGACCAACCGTGCGGCATGGGTGCGCCTTCGTGCCATGCGTTGGGCTGCTGCTCCGTCGGCGCCGCGGCGTCGCTCGCGGAAGCTGCCGACGTGTGCGCCCGGGAATCCGGCGCGGGCGAACCCGGAACCGACGCCGGGGTCTGGCGCGGTCGCGGGGGAACGTAGCGCCAGGCGTCGTCGTCTGGATGGGTGCGTTCGTCGGTCACGACGCCTACTGTGTCACGCGTCGATGAGGGTGCGCTGGGCACCATGACACGACGCGGTGAGCCGGCGCTCGGCCTTACGACATGAGATGGCAGGGGTCGTGCGGTGTCGTCGTATGGCTCGGGTGACCCGTCCCCCACCGTTCACACGCTGCACACCGTCTACTGGGCACAGCCGATCGATGACGGCCTGCGCCACGACGCCGGCGAATGCCGCGCCCATGAACACGGGGAGCGCGACGTCAGGCCGCGCGTCGTCAACACGACGGGGGCATTCACGGGAGCCCTGTCGGCCGTGCCCGTCAACAACGCGGACGGCGCGACGGTGGGCCACCCGTCATGCAAGCCCGCCGTCGGACGATCTGGTCGTGCCCAGCGAGCGACTGCTTTCTGACGCCGCACCACCCCCCGTCACCTCGTCCGACGGCTAACAGAGACGGCGCACCTTGAGACACCCGGCCCCACCTGCGAATTTCGTCCACCTTCGCAATTTCCCTCCACCTTCGCGAACCGCGTCCCCATGTGCGCTTCTCGGTCACATCTGCGTTTTTCGTCCACGTTCGCGTCGTCGCCCCCGTCACGAATGCGGACGAAAATCGCAGATGGGTACAGGCCGGCGGCGCCAAGAAGACGAGCGTAGGGGGACACGCCCCGGCGGCCGAGCCGGCCACGCCAGGCCGATTTCACCGCGCGGACGACACCCGGCGGGCGGCGCCGAACGTCAGCCCTGCGAACCGCGCCACAGGCGCATGGCGACGACGAGCGCCCCGACGAGCGCCGCAGCCATGAGGCACACCGCGACGGGGTGGGCGCCGGTGCTCGCCATGCGGATCAGGACGACGGCCATGACGGCCAGCGAGATGCCGACGCCGAGCGTCACGATGAGTCGTTCCGCGAGTGAGATCTTGCGGTGTTCGTGGTTCATCGTGCACCTTTCACCTGCCGACCTCGCGTTCAGCCGAACGCCCCCGAGGCCCTGCGCGCCGACCTCCCCCGAGCTCATCATCCCCACCCTATCTGGACGTCTGACTGAATTTCCGGACATCGCCTCCAGACACGCCGACCCCACCGCCACCCGCCCCGCGAAAGCACCGCCGGCTCCGGTCATGGCGGGGCAGAGTCTCACGGGGAGGCACACCCACCCATGAGGGCAGCGCCGGCTCGCCTCACCGGCAACCTCTAGAATCACGGCGTGAACGAACAGCCCGCAGAGGACGACGACGCCCGTGACGACGCGTCCGTCACACCTGAGCAGGAACAGCTGTTCGCCGAGACCGCGATCGATGCCGAGGACATGGCGACGACGTTGCGCGTCATCGGGATGCTGCACGAGCTGCCCGCGGGCCACCCCGACATCGAGACGGTGAAGCGCGCCGCGGGCACGATGTACAAGCGGGTGCGCAAGACGCGTCGCGCGGAGGCGAGAGCTGCTGAGCTCGGCCCGTTGCGCGAGCAGGACGCGAAGGTGCTGGCGTCGACGGCGACGGGTTCGCCGCTGCGCATCGACGACGAGACGAAGGGAATCCCGTTGACGTCCAACGTCATCGGTGAGGTCGCCGGAGAGCTCAACACGCCGCGCGGGTGCTACATCTGCCACGCCAAGTACACGACCGTCGACGCGTTCTATCACTGGCTGTGCCCGAACTGCGCGGCGATGAGTCACGCGAAGCGTCACCAGCGCGTCGATCTGCGCGGCAAGCGCGCCCTGCTGACGGGCGGTCGCGCCAAGATCGGCATGTACATCGCGCTCATGCTGCTGCGCGACGGCGCGCACCTGACGATCACGACGCGTTTTCCCCGCGACGCTGCGCGTCGTTTCGCGGAGCTCGCCGACTCACCGGAGTGGATCGATCGCCTCAAGATCGTCGGCATCGACCTGCGTGACCCGACGCAGGTCATCGCCCTCGCCGACGAGGTCGCGGCCGACGGCCCGCTCGACATCCTCATCAACAACGCGGCGCAGACGGTGCGTCGCTCGCCGGGAGCGTACTCGAATCTCACTGCGGGAGAAGAGCTTCCGCTGCCGCGCGACGTCCAGCTGCCGCAGATCGTCCAGTTCGACCGCATCAGTGACGCTCACCCCGCGAACCTCGCCGGCACCCTCGCGGCCTATCAGCACACCCACGCCACTGACGAAGCCGAGCCCCAGCCCGACGCCGGACGTGACGTCCACGCGCCCGGCGTCACGCCCGCGGCCGGCCCGCTCAACCCGTCCGACGCTCACGACCCGGCCCGCAGCGCGGCGGCGATGACGTCGCTCGCTCTGTCGGCGGGTCAGGCGAGCCTCGAGGCGCATCAGGCGGGTACGGCGGTCGACGCGGGTGGCCTGTTGCCCGACGTCGTCGACACGAACAGTTGGAAGCAGAAGGTCGAGGAAGTCGATCCGCTGGAACTCCTCGAAGTGCAACTCTGCAATTCAACAGCGCCGTTCCTGCTCGTCAGCCGTCTGCGCCCGGCGATGCGTGCGGCCGTCGCGCGGGGGGCGCGGCGCGCGTACGTCGTCAACGTCTCGGCGATGGAGGGGCAGTTCTCGCGCCGTTACAAGGGCCCCGGCCACCCCCACACGAACATGGCGAAGGCGGCGCTCAACATGATGACGCGCACGTCGGCGGGCGAGATGTTCGCGACCGACAAGATCCTCATGACGGCCGTCGACACCGGCTGGATCACCGACGAACGCCCGCACCACGAGAAGCTGCGCATCGCCGAGGAGGGCTGGCACGCGCCGCTCGACCTCGTCGACGGCGCCGCCCGCGTCTACGACCCGATCGTCATGGGCGAGAACGGAATCGACCAGTACGGCGTCTTTCTCAAGGACTTCGCCGAGCACCCCTGGTGACGGGGGCGCTCAGGCGGAATCACTCGTCCGCCGGGCAGGGGCAGGCAGATTCTCGTCACCCACGCCCTCTGTCGCGAAGCCAACTAATCTGACTCCATGACCGACGACGAGCGCCTTCAAGCCGAGCAGCGTGCGCGCAGGCTGATCGACGAGCAGCTCACGCGGGCCGGATGGGTCGTTCAGGATCTCAAGGATCAGGCCCTTGGCGCGGCGGTCGGCGTCGCCGTCCGTGAGGTGACGATGAAGTCGGGGCATGGACGCGCCGATTACCTGCTGTATCTCAACAAGGGCGTGGTCGGCGTCGTCGAGGCGAAGCCGATGGGCAAGACGCTGTCGGGCGTCGAGTGGCAGTCGTCGATGTACGCCCAGGGCCTCACTGATGCGCAGAAGCTGCGCGCGACGATGGTCGACGGCAAGTTGCCGTTCGTCTTCGAGGCGTCCGGGTCGGAGACGCATTTCACGAACGGTTACGACCCGCATGCTCGCGCGCGGGCGGTGTTCAACTTTCCGAAGCCAGAGACGCTGCTCTCGATCATCGCCGATGCACGCACCAACCCCGACGCGCCGACGTGGCGCGGCGCCCTGCAGACCATGCCCGAGCTCGACGAGCGGGCGCTGCGTCCGGCCCAGATCACGGCGATCACTGGCATCGAGCGCAGCCTGCGCGAACAGCGGTTCGACCGCTCGCTCGTGCAGATGGCCACCGGTGCGGGCAAGACGTACACGGCTGTGACAGCCAGCTACCGGCTACTGCGGTTCGGCGGCTTCAAGCGCGTCCTGTTTCTCGTCGACCGCAACAACCTGGCCGATCAGACAGCGGCCGAGTTCACCAACTTCCGTACGCCTGACGACGGCCGCCGCTTCACCGAGCTCTACCCCGTCGACAAGCTGAAGAGCGACGCTCCGGCCGATTCGGCGAGCGTCGTCATCTCGACGATCCAGCGCGTCTTCAAGACGCTGCGCGGCGAGAACGTCCCCGCCGGCGACGACGCGATGCTCGACAGCCAGATCCCCGACAAGCCGGTGACCGTCACCTACAACGCCGCCCTGCCGCCCGAGACGTTCGACCTCATCATCGTCGACGAGGCGCACCGTTCGATCTACGGGCAGTGGCGGGCCGTGCTCGAGTACTTCGACGCGCACGTCATCGGGTTGACCGCGACGCCCGGCAAGCAGACGTTCGCATTCTTCCGGCAGAACCTCGTGAGCGAGTACACGTACGAGGAGTCGGTGTCAGACGGCGTCAACGTCGACTTCGAGATCTTCCGCATCGAGACGGAGGTGACGGCTGAGGGCAGCCGCATCGAGGCGGGTACGCATGTGCCGCTGGTCGATCGTCGGACCCGTGAGAAGCGGATGGAGACGCTCGACGAGGACGTCGTCTATACGCCCACCCAGCTCGATCGGATGGTGACGTCGACGTCGCAGATCCGTCTCGTCCTGGAGACGTATCGCGACAAGCTGTTCACTCACATCTTCCCCGGTCGCAGCGAGGTGCCGAAGACGCTCATCTTCGCGAAGGATGACGCGCACGCCGAGGAGATCGTGCGGTGCGTGCGTGAGGTGTTTGGCCGCGGCAACGAGTTCGCCGCGAAGATCACGTACAGCGCGAAAGATCCGAAGGGGCACCTCAAGGCCTTTCGCACGAGCTCTCAGCTGCGTGTCGCGGTGACGGTCGACATGATCGCGACCGGCACGGACGTGAAACCGTTGGAGTGCGTCATCTTCATGCGCGACGTCAGCTCGGGGCAGTACTTCGAGCAGATGAAGGGCCGTGGGGCGCGCACGATCTCGAAGTCGGACTTCCAGGCGGTGACGCCGGATGCCGAGGCGAAGACGCACTTCGTCCTCGTCGACGCCGTGGGCGTGACCGAGCACGAGTTCGTGGCTCCGCCGCTCAACCGTGAACCCGGCGTCAGCCTGGAGAAGCTGCTCAAGAAGGCTGCCGCGTACGAGCTGACCGAGGACGAGACGGCGACCCTCGCATCGCGCCTGGCCGCGTTGGAGCGTCAGGTGAGCGACGCCGAACGCGCCGAGCTGGACGACGTCGCCGGGCCGAGTTCCGATCTGGGCTCCATCGTGCGCGGGCTCGTGCACGCCGTGAACCCGGACGTGCAGGCGGCCGCCTCTGAGGGCGCGCCCGACCCGGCAGCGGCGGTGCGTGACCTTCTCGACGAGGCGGTGGCGCCTCTGGCCGACAACCCAGTGCTGCGTTCACGCATCATGGAACTGCGGCGGCAGCACGACCGCATCATCGACGAGGTCACGCGTGACACGATCCGGCGTGCCGAGGGGGTTTCGCGCGCCGACTCCGCGCTGGAGATCGTCGAGTCGTGGAAGAAGTACCTGGAGGACAACCGCGACGAGATCACGGCGCTTCAGGTTCTCGATGAGTTCAAGACCCACCGGGTGCCCTTCAAGGCTCTCGACGACCTGGCCCGGCAGATCGAGCGCACCCCGGAGCGGTGGACAACCGAGAAGTTGTGGGCGGCCTACGAGCAGTTGGACGGCGCCAAGGTGCGCCCGAACCCGCACGCCCGGGCCACCGACCTCGTGTCGCTCCTGCGCTATGCGTTGGATCTCGACGATGAACTCGTGCCGTACGAGGACGTGGTGCAGGAGCGCTATGAAAGCTGGCTCGCGCAGCAGGCGCAGGCGGGCGCGACGTTCTCGGAGACGGAACGCTGGTGGCTCGACCGCATGCGCGACTTCGTCGTCACCTCGGCCGGCATCACGGTCGACGCGCTCGACGCGGAACCGTTCACCCAGCGCGGCGGCGTCGACGGCGCCCTGCGCGACCTCGGCGACAACGCCGGCAATCTTCTCGAAAGCCTCGACAAGGAGCTCACCGCATGAACGCGCCCAACGGATGGCGGGTGGCCCCGATCGCCGATGTGACGGTTAAGCCCGTCAAGTCCGATCCGGCCACCACCGGGCGCGAGACCATTCGGTACGTCGACATCGGTCTCTTGGGCGGCCCTGTCTCCCGGCTCGATGACGCTCCCGAGATCCCCTCCATAGACGCACCGAGCCGGTGCCGACAAGTCATCATGGGTGGAGACACCTTGTACTCCACCGTCCGCCCGTACTTGCGGAAGGTCGCGTTTGTCGGCGATCGCCTTGATCACCAATTCGCCTCGACCGGCTACTCGGTCCTCCGCCCAATGCGCGACATTCACCCCAAGTTCCTCTACCTATTCACGCTCAGCCAGGCCTTCGAGGACTCGCTCTTCCCTCTCCAGAAGGGCGTGAGTTACCCCGCGGTGTTGGACAAAGAAGTCAGGAGCCGGCCGATCTGGTTTCCGCCGCTCCCCGAGCAGCGGCGGATCGTGGAAACGGTGGAGGAGCAGATGGCCCACCTCGACGCCGCTGACGCGTCTCTTGCCTCCGTCGAGCGACGCGTCATCGCCTGGCGCGAGGGGGCCCTGGAGCATCTCATCTGGCATACAGGGGCCGACACGGTATCTGTCGGCGATGTACTGCGTGAGCCCATGAGAAACGGGCGGTCCGACCGAGCGGTGAGCGGAGGAGAAGGAACGCGGGCTCTCACCCTCACAGCTGTCACGAAGCGCAGTTTCACGGAGCAGTACACCAAGATCACCAGCACGCCCGCCAAGGTGGTCCGCGACTTGTGGCTGGAGCCCGGAGACATCCTCGTCCAGCGCTCCAACACGCCAGATTTGGTAGGGACGTGCGCTCGCTACCAGGGGCCGAGGGAGTGGGCCATATTCCCGGACCTCCTCATTCGTCTTCGGCCGGATGAATCGCGGATGCGAAGTGACTTCCTGGAACTTGCCCTGAGGTCCAGACGGGCTCACAAGACACTACGCAGCAAGGCCAAGGGGCTCGCCGGATCCATGCCCAAGATTGACCAGGCAGCGGTGGCCAGCACGCTTGTGCCCTGCCCACCCCCGGAAAATCAGCTAACCCTTGCATCGAAAGCGCATGACATTCTGGAACAATCCGAAGCCTCGCTCATTGCCATCGAAAAGTCCCGCCTGCGATCAGCAGCCCTGCGCCGGGCTGTGCTTGCGACCGCGTTCTCTGGGCGATTGACACGCAACCACAGATCGGAAGGCTGACGCATGCCCCTCTTTGCGGAGCGAAAGCGACTGGCCGAAATCGCCGCACGGGAGGCAAACGGCGAGTCATTTTGGACGGGCGAAATCCCGGGCCCTGCCCGAGTGAAAATCGGATCTACGTGGGCCCTGGCCGAACAGAATGCACGAATGAACTGGGGTGTCTACCTGTCCCAGGAAGTTCGGTTCATGCTACTTACGGACTTGGGGGACGACTCTGCCCCCTCGCGTTCGAGCGACTGGCAGTCCTGTACTGACACTGACATCTGTCTGTCAGCACTCGAGGCCCTGATGCATGTGGCCAAGAGACATGATGCAGCCGCTGCGGAATTTCTTGAAGAAGTGATAAATTCCACCTTCATCGCTCACCGAGTGGCTTTTAAGAGCGTCGATTTCGAGTTCGTCCCCTTCGAGTCCGACGCGCTCCATAAGGATGTCGTAGAGCCGACGCTCCGCCTCCTCGTCACCGAGAAGCACAAGGACGCCCATGCCTCGTTCCTGGCAGCGCTCAAGCAGATCGCGGCCGGCGATGCTGGCAATGCGATCACAGACGCCGGTTCAGCCCTGCAACATGTTCTGCAAGATCTCGGGTGCAGTGGCAACGCGCTCGGACCCTTGTGGGCCGACGCAAAAAAGAAGGGGTTGGTGACTGGCCACGACAAGAACCTGCTCGACGGCATCAGCGCGTTCATCAACTGGGCCAGCGCCGATCGGAGCACCACTGGAGACGCTCACAAGAACTCGACAGCGTCTCTCCCTGACGCGTGGCTCATGGTGCATGTGACAGGGGCACTCATTCTGCGACTGACCGACACCACTCCCCGAGCCGCAACCACTGAAAGCGAGCTGACATGACCATGTGGGGCATTCACAACGACACGATCGGTGACGAACTCGTCGCCGGCGGGTTCATCTCACTCGGGTGGGAGGAGATGCCGAATCTGCGCATGCTCGGCGACGACCGCGAGCGCATGAAAGCCGAACTGCTGAGCCGATACCCCGGGGCCAAGCCCGGCGCCATCCCTGTGTGGGCCGGCATCCTGCTGCGATTCGCCTTCACGATGCGCGAGGGCGACATCGTCATCGCGCCGGACAAGGCGACGAGTACCCTCAACTTCGGCCGCATCGTCGGCCCGTACGAGTTCGATGCCCTCGCCCGCCGCCACCCACACCGCCGTCCCGTCCAATGGCTCAAGACCGACGTGCCGCGGGGGCTCTTCCCGCAGAGTGCCCTCCACGAGATCGGCTCTGCTCTCACACTGTTCCGGGTGAAGCGTCATGAACAGATCTTCAAGGCCTTCCTAGACGCCCCCACCGAAGACGCGTTCCTCACCTCGCCCCTGTCGCACGAGAGTGACCCGACAAGCATCACGCCCGAGCTGAACGACGAGACCAGCTCTGAGGCTGTCGAACTGCCGGATGCGGAAGCCATCGAACAGTCGACATCGGACTTCATCATCCGTACGTTGCTCGAAGAGGTGAGCGCCCGCGAGTTCGAGTTCTTCACGGCCGACCTCCTCATCGCCATGGGCTACGTCGCGCGCGCCACGCGGGCGAGCGCCGACGGCGGTATCGACGTCATCGCGCACCGGGACGCCCTCGGCCTGGAACCGCCCCTCATCAAGGTGCAGTGCAAGCACAGAGCAGCAACGGAGAGCCGCCCTGACGTACAGAAACTCCTCGGCACGCTCACCTCGAAGGACGAACACGGCCTGTTCGTCACGCTCGGCACCTACAGCCGCGAGGCACGGGACGTCGAACGCGAGCGCCAGAACCTGCGCCTTCTCGATGGCCCGGATGTCGCGCGCCTCGTCGTCACGCACTACCCAAACCTGCCGTTGACGTGGCGCGACCGCCTGCCGTTGCGTCAGGTCTACGTCGTCGAACGGCGGGATTCGTAGGGCCGGTCAACCTTCCGCGCAGGCGTGGCTTCCCAGCGCCGCGACCGATCCGGACAGGCTCCTGATTTCTCCCGGGCCCTGCTTCGAGCTAGTCTTGGTACCCAAGTACCATTTGGTACCACTATCGATAGGGTCGTGACATGCCTACGCTCGCACCGATCAAGGTGTCCGAGGAGACGGACGCGCTCGTCTCCCACACCGCGCATTTCCTCACAAAGTCCAAGAAGAGCGTCGTTGAGGACGCTGTTCGTGAGTACATCGACAACCACCGCGACGAGATCAACGGCGCAGTCCGCGACGCGCTCGCCCAGCTCGACGGCTCCCGCGGCGCAGCCGTTGCCATGCTCGCCGACATCGACGAGAGCGAACTCGACGACCTCGGCGGGGTTCCGAAGGCCTGAAGACCCCGCATAGACGGCCAACATCGCGAGTCCTGCAAGACGCGGGGTCCGCCGTCCCCATGCTCGACCACGGTTTCGCTCCTCCTCGCACTCGGCAGTGAGCAGTTATGAGTCCGGCCCCTCGAAAATCTGTCCAGAGTCCCACTCACACTCCAACAGTCAGATTCTGAGTTGGAGTCTGAGAGTGAAGGCTGCCCCGCTGTGCGGCCGCCAAGAACCCTCGATGCCCACAAGTACCGGCCGATCGGCGCTGCCTACGCTGCCGCGCCGTCGCGGCCACGCGAGCCATAAGGTAAGCGGATCGACTCATTCCGACTCTGCAAGAATGCCCGCTCCATCAGCCAAGGGGACGCATGACCACCGCACGTCAGCTCGTCGACAAACTCTGGTCGTACTGTGACGTCCTGCGCGACGACGGCGTCGGCGTCATCGAGTACACCGAACAGCTCACCTACCTGCTGTTCCTCAAGATGGCCGACGAACGCGCCAAGCGGCCCCTCAAGGCCGAGCGAATCATCCCCGAGGAGTACTCGTGGGATCGCCTCGTGCAGGCCACCGGCAACGATCTCGAACTCGAGTACACGCGCATCCTCAACGGCCTCGCCCGCGAAGAGGGCGTCATCGGCACCATCTTCCGCAAGGCGCAGAACCGCGTCACTGACCCCGCGAAGCTGCGCCGCCTCGTCGTCGACCTCATCGGCAAGGAGAACTGGTCGCAGACAGGCACCGACATCAACGGCGACGCCTACGAAGGCCTCCTCGCCAAGGGCGCGAGCGACAAGGGCTCGGGCGCCGGGCAGTACTTCACACCCCGCGCCCTCATCCAAGCCATCGTCGACGTCGTCGACCCAGGAGTCGACGACCGCGTCACCGACCCCGCCTGCGGCACGGGCGGCTTCCTCCTCGTCGCCCACGAGCACGCCTCAGCGAATGTCAACGAGATGACGCCCAACCAGCGGCACAACCTGCAGCACTCGTTCGCGCACGGCGTCGAACTCGTCGACGGCACCGCTCGCCTCGCCGCGATGAACCTGCTGCTGCACGGCATGGGATCGAGCAACGGCGACTCACTCATCGACGTCCGCGACTCGTTGAGCGTCGACACGGGCGAACGGTGGTCGGTCGTGCTCTCCAACCCACCCTTCGGGCGCAAGTCATCCGTCACGATGATGGGTGCCGACGGACGCGAGAGCCGCGACGACCGCGAGATCGAGCGCCAGGACTTCGTCGCCACGACGAGCAACAAGCAGCTCAACTTCGTGCAGCACATCATGACGATCCTCGAGACCAACGGTCGCGCCGCAGTCGTGCTGCCCGACAACGTCCTCTTCGAAGGCGGCGCCGGTGAGACCATCCGCCGCAAGCTGCTCACCGACTACGACCTGCACACGATGCTGCGCCTGCCCACGGGCATCTTCTACGCCCAGGGCGTCAAGGCCAACGTGCTGTTCTTCGACCGCAAGATGGCGCGGCCTGGCCGGCCGTGGACGCAGAAGCTGTGGGTCTACGACCTGCGGACCAACAAGCACTTCACCCTCAAGCAGAACCCGCTTACACGGGCGGACCTCGACGACTTCGTCGACAACTACCGCGTGGGCGAACGCGAGAACCGCAAGGAATCAGAGCGGTGGAAGGCCTTCACCTACGACGAGATCGTCGCCCGCGACAAGGCCAACCTCGACATCACCTGGTTGCGCGACGAATCACTCGAGGACCTCGCTTCCCTGCCATCACCCGATGTCATCGCGCGCGAGATCGTCGAAGACCTCACCGCAGCCCTCGCCGAGTTCGAAGCCGTCGCGACAGCACTCGAAGAGCAGCTGGGGCACACGCACGCCGGGGACACCACCGCATAAACGAACCCGGCATCCGTTGCCCCCGCTCATGGGGGACTACGGCTGTCGGGTGTGATGTGCGACCCGTCACGTGCCCCCGGCGTGCCCGATTGCGCGCCATCGCGCGCGAAGAGCGCCCCGCAGGCCGCACGGTCTTCCAAGCAGGGGCGAAACGCTTTGCTAGCGTCATGACATGACTGCCACCCCTGCCAGAGAGGGCTCGTCGACGCCTGCAGGCGCGTCGTCGGCCCCGTCAGGGCGCGGCGGCTCCCGCGGCATCGTGCCGCGCGAGGACGCCTCGTCGCTCGTGTTGCTGTTCGCCGGTGCCTGCGCCGTCACGATCGCGGCGACGCGCGCGTACCTCGTCCTGACCGGCTACCCGCGGGTCGGCGGCGAGGTCTCCCACATCGCGCCCGACCTCTGGGGCGGGCTGCTGCTGACGATCGCGTGAAGCTCGGTTCGCTCGCGGCGTCGATGTACCTCGCGTCAGCGGCCGTCGGTGTCATCGCAGGCATCCTGTCGCTCATCGCGTTCCGCGCCATGAGCCCGAAACACCAGAACGTCGAGCGTGCGTTCCGCCACGGCTCCATCGCGATGGTCCTCATGCTCGCCGTCGCCAACTCCCTGCGCGCCTACACGAGCCAGTTCGAGATCCTGCTCGAAGCCGCCCTCCAGGCCCTCGCACTGTTGACACTCAACCTCTGGGCCCGCGCCGAACGCGCGAGACAGGAAGCAGCCCGCCTCCCAGAGACCCCCCATCCCGCAACGAACTCAGAGCACGTCGAAGGAGCACCCCCAGCATGAGCACCCCCACCCGTCACCACCCCGCGGTGGCGAACGACCACGGATGGCTGCCCAAGCTGCTGGGGCTGCTCGTCGCCCTGGGCGGCGTGTGGTCGCTCGTGTCGATCCCGCTGCCGCGCAGCGACTTCGCCGACTGGGTCGACGACCTCTTCGCCGTCGTCGGCGTCCCCGCCGGCCCGAGTCTCTTCCTCGCCCTGTGTCTTCTCATCACCGCCGCCGCTCTGAAACGCGGGCTGCGCGCCGCGTGGGTCGTCGCCCTCGCCGTCCTCGCCCTCCAGTTCGTGGCCTGCGCGATCGTCGCCGTCAGCATCTGCACGGACAGCCTCGACGAGGACGTCGACGACATCACGATCGCCCTCATCGTCCTGACGACGATTGTCACCGGCGCATGGCTCGTCCTGCTCGTCATCCGGCGCAAGGACTTCCCGGCCCGCATGCGCTCAGGCTCCCTGCGGCGCGCGATCGGCACGCTGCTAGCCGGTCTGCTCGCCTGCATCGCCGTCATCTTCATGCTCTCCTGGGCGGCCCCCGGCGACCTGCACGGCGGTGAGCACCTGTGGTTCTCGATCCGCAGCGTCACCGGCATCTCCATGCCGCACGGCATCTCCGACGGCGCCAACGGGCCCCACTGGCTCGCCGCGTTCGCCGGCATCCTCGCCGCAGGCGTGCTGCTGCTGACGGTGTGGCGCTACACCGAATCGGCCGAACGCTCCGAGGTGCAGTCGGCCGCCGACGAACTGCACGTACGCCGACTGCTCGCGCTGCACGGCAACCAGGACTCGCTCGGCTACTTCGCGACGCGCCGCGACAAGTCGGTCGTGTTCTCCCCCGACGGCGAGGCCGCCGTCAGCTACCGCGTCATCGGCTCCGTCTGCCTCGCCTCCGGCGACCCGCTCGGAGCGCGCGAGTCGTGGCCCGCCGCCATCGGCGCCTGGCAGGCCCTCGCCCGCGAGCACGCGTGGCGCTCCGGTGTCCTGTCCGCCTCGGAGACGGGTGCGCGCGCCTACGTCGAGGCCGGGCTCAAGGCCCGCCCCCTCGGCGACGAAGCCGTGGTCGAACTCGACACGTTCAGCCTCGAAGGGCGCGCGATGCGCCCCGTCAAGCGCGCCGTCGCGCGCGTGCGTGAGGCCGGCTGCACCGTCGACGTCGAACGCCACTCGCGTCTCGACGCCGAGACGCTGCACCAGATCACCGAACTGTCCGAGAAGTGGCGTGGCGACGAACCCGACCGCGGCTTCTCGATGGCCCTCAACCGCCTCGAGGACGCGACGGACGGGCGCTGCGTCGCCGTCCTCGTCCGTGACGCACAGGGTCAGATCGTTGCACTGCAGTCGTTCGTGCCGTGGGGCATGCGAGGGCTGTCGCTCGACCTGATGCGCCGTTCCCCGAAGGCGCCCAACGGCGTCAACGAGGCGATGGTCGCGGCGCTCGCCGACGCGGCGTCCGACCTCGGGGTGCGCGACGTGTCGCTCAACTTCGCGATGTTCCGCTCCGTGTTCACCGGTGCCGACAAGGTGGGCGCCGGCATCGGCGTGCGCCTCGCCGACCGCATCCTGTCGATCGGCAACCGCTTCTGGCAGCTCGAATCGCTGTACGAGGCGAACGCCAAGTACCTGCCGCGCTGGGACACCCGGTTCGTCTGCTTCGACTCCGTCGGCAGCCTGCCACTCATCGGCATCGCCTCCGGCCGCGCCGAGGGCTTCCTGCCCGGCCACGCACCGCGCCCCAGCCACGACGCGGACACGATCGTCCACCTGCCCGACGGCGTCGAAGCACCGCTGGCGCAGCTCGTCGCCGCGCAGGACGAGGAGCTGCTCACGCCCGCACGACCCGTGCAGCGCCTCACCGAGCAGCAGCGCGTGCGCCACTCCAAGCTCGACGTCCTGCGCGAGGCCGGCATGGAGCCCTACCCCGTCGACGTGCCGTACACGATGACGGTCGATCTTGCCCGCAAGGCGATTGCCGAAGGCAACGAGGTGGGCGCCGGCGTCGTCTCCCTCAGCGGCCGCGTGCGAGCGCTGCGCGACCTCGGCGGCGTCGTGTTCGCCTTCATCGAGGAACACGACGTGCGGCTGCAGGTCGTGCTCGAGGCGGGCGCTGTCGATCCGCAGCTCATGCGGTTGTGGCGACGCACCGTCGACGTCGGCGACCACGTCTCCGTGACGGGCACGCTCGGCCACAGCCGTCGCGGCGAACCGTCGCTGCTCGCGTCGTCGTGGTGCATGGCGTCGAAGTCGCTGCGCCCCATCCCCAGCGACCACACGGGCTTCACCAACCCCGAGGCACGCGTGCGTCAGCGCTACCTCGACCTCATCGTCAACAAGGATTCGGCAAATCTGCTGCGCGCGCGCTCGCGGGGCGTCAGCGCTCTGCGTCGCGCGTTCGAGAAGCGCGGCTACATGGAGGTCGAGACGCCGATGCTGCAGGCGGTGCACGGTGGCGCGAGCGCGCGACCGTTCCGCACGCACATCAACGCGTACAACGCCGACCTGTACCTGCGCATCGCGCCGGAGCTGTTCCTCAAGGAACTCGCCGTCGGCGGCATGGACCGCATCTTCGAGCTCAACCGCAACTTCCGCAACGAAGGCGCCGACGCGACGCACAACCCGGAGTTCACCTCCGTCGAGGCGTACGCCGCGCACGGCGACTACAACACGATGCGCGTGCTGACGCGCGAGCTCGTCCTCGAGGTCGCCACGGCCATCCACGGCGAGCCCGTCGCCGTCCGCCCCGACGGACACGGCGGCGTCGAGCGCCTGCGCCTCCACCACGAGTGGCCCGTCGTGCCCGTGCACGAGGCGGTCTCGAAGGCGACGGGCACGACGCTGACGTCGAACACGCCGCTCGAGGAGGTGCGCGCCGTGGCCGACGCGCACGACGTGCACTGGGCGGAGACGATGACGGCCGGTGAGGTCGTGCTCGAGCTGTACGACGAGCTCGTCGAGGGCCAGACGACGATGCCGGTGTTCTACACCGACTTCCCACTCGAGACGTCACCGCTGACGCGCACGCACCGCACCGACCCGAAGCTGTCGGAGCGCTGGGATCTCGTCGCGTTCGGCGCCGAGATCGGCACCGCGTACTCGGAGCTCGTCGACCCCGTCGACCAGCGCAACCGCCTCACCGAGCAGTCGTTCAAGGCCGCCGCCGGCGACCCCGAGGCGATGGAGGTCGACGAGAACTTCCTCGCCGCCCTCGAGTACGCCATGCCCCCGACGGGTGGGCTCGGCATCGGCGTCGACCGCCTCATCATGATGCTGACGGGCAACAACATCCGCGCCACGCTCGCGTTCCCGTTCACGCGACCCAACGAGGGGCAGTGATGGCGTAACCGTCGCCTTGTCGCCTTGTTCAAAGCGTGGCGCGCATCGGTCGGCCAGGAGCTCTCTCCTCGTCGACGGATGCGCGCCACGCTTCGTCGTGCGGGGTGTGGACGGGTCGGGCTGCGGCGCGGGTACGTTGAGCCACGGCGGGGTTGGGGCGTTGAGGCGGGGCCGTCGGGTCTGGCGAAGATTAAAGTCTGAAGGGCCGATGCAGATAACGGTGCGGTGAACGCCGCGCGTCATTGCGCCGAAGTGCAGGTGAATGAGTGACGATGGGGGCATGCGTGACATCTCGGCGACCGACGGGGACGCCGACCGACGACCCCCTGCGCCGCGTGACCCTGTTTCACGGGAAACCACGTCGGGCTTCGCCGCACCGGACGAGGCGGCATCGGCTGACGCGCCATCCGATACGGGCGGGTCGTCGCTGCCCGGATATTCGCTGACGGACGTGCTGTTGCACGGCCCGGTGCTCATCGCGCAGGGGCGTCAGGTGCAGCGCGACGTGCCGCGCCTACCCGGTGCGGCCGGGCGCGAGGGCGTCACGAGCACGATCTGCGAGCACCACGCCGAGCGGGACGGTCACGAGCCGCATCTCGTCGTGCTCGGCGACAGCGTGGCCGACGGTGCCGGCGTCGAACACCATCGCGACTCGATCGCGGGGCGCCTCGCGAGCCGCATGTCGGATCGGCTCGAACGGCCGGTCAGCTGGCACGTGCTCGCCCGCTCGGGCGCCGACGCCCGCGACGTCGCCCACCTCACCCAGCCCGCGAGCGCCCAGGCGCAACTCGCGCGCGCTGACGTCGTCGTCATCAGCGTCGGTGTCAACGACGTGAAGAACCTGCGCACCGAGGAGGCGTGGCGCGTCAGCCTGACGAAGCTGCTGACCCGCGTGACGGCGCTCGCAGGCGGCTCCCCCGTCATCCTGCTCGGATTGCCGCCGATCGAGGCACTGCCCGCCATGCCGCAGCAGCTCGGTAATGCCCTCGGCGGGCGTGCGCGTCGGTTCGAGGCAATCGCTGCGGCGATCGTCGCGGACTACCCCACCGTCCGCCACGTACCGCTGACGAATCCGAAATGGGCGCGCGACAAGGCCTTCGCCGACGACGGATTCCATCCCTCGCCGTGGCTGCACAAGAAGCTCGCGAAGGAGATCGACGCGCTGCTCGCGTGATCGGCGTTCGTGCGCGCACGGCGCTATCGGAGCCGGGCCGAAGCGACCAGGCCCGGCCAGGTGAGTCACTTCGTGCTCGTCGAGTCGGTCACGACTGACGCAGCGAGCACCATGTGACGCAGCCGGCCTGAACCCTTCGGGGTGCGGCCCGGGAATGGGCGAGGCCGGGGCCCGCGTTGACGAATGCGTGAGTGATTTCGACGCCGCCCAGAACACCGACCTGCGATCCCCTGACGAGACCTCCCACTCGGCCGGCTCCTTCGCGAAGAAGGCAGCCGACATTCCGCTGTCGATCCTCGACCTCGCGCAGGTCGGCAGCCATGAGAGCGTCGGCGACGCGATCCGCAGCAGCGTCGAGCTCGCGCAGCGGGCTGAGGCGACGGGTCGCTTCGAGCGCATCTGGTTCGCGGAGCACCACAACATGAAGAACATCGCGTCGGCGGCGACGTCGGTGCTGCTCGCGCATGTCGCGTCGCAGACGCAGACGATCCGCGTCGGCTCCGGCGGCGTCATGCTGCCGAACCACTCGCCGCTCACGATCGCCGAGCAGTTCGGCACGCTCGCCGAGCTGCACCCGGGCCGTATCGACCTCGGCCTCGGACGCGCGCCCGGCACGGATCAGCGCACCTGGCAGGCGCTTCGACGTGACCCGCACGCGAGCGACCGCTTCCCGCAGGACGTCGTCGAGCTGCAGGGGCTGCTCTCCGACACGAGCCCGCTCGCGGGCATCGAGGCGATCCCCGGCAAGGGCACGAACGTGCCGCTCTACATCCTCGGCTCGAGCATGTTCGGCGCGAAACTCGCTGCGGCACTAGGCCTTCCGTACGCGTTCGCGAGCCACTTCGCACCCGATCAGCTGCAGGCCGCCGTCTACGCCTACCGCTCGGAGTTCAAGCCGAGCGCCCAGCTCGACGCGCCGTACGTCATCGCCGCGCTCAACGTCGTCGCGGCCGACACCGACGACGAAGCGTCCGCGATGTACGAAAAGGTGCTGCGTTCGCGCGTCGAGATGATAGCGACGCGCTTCGGCATGGCCGATCGCGACTTCACCGACGCCGAGCTCGACATGCTGCTCGACTCGCCCGCCGGTCACCAGGCCAAGCACATGCTCACCTACACCGCGATCGGCGGCCCGGAGCGCATCGCCGCGTACCTCGAACAGTTCGCCGAGCACGCCATGGCCGACGAACTCATGATGACGAACTCCGCCCGCGGCCTCGACGCCCAGAAGCGCGCACTCGAGATCGTCGGCGGGATTCGCTGACGAACCCGCCCGGCGAGATCGGTGGCGGACAACGGCTCGGGCCCGTCCTTCACGAGATGGCGGGTGACTCACAGGTAGGCAGGCAACTGGCCGCTTACCTGTGGGTTTACCCGCCATCCTGCATGGCGACGCCGCGACGTCACCCGTTCAGGTCTGCGAACGCGCCTCGCTCCTGGGCCGCGAGGAGGTCGGCGTGGTCGCGCTCGACCTGGTCCGCACAGTCCTGCGCGTACGCGGCGAGGGCCTCGTCGAAATCCTTGGCACCCTTGAGGTAACCCCGAAGCGCTGACGGGTGGAGCGTGCGCGTGTGCCCGTGCGCGAGGATGACGGCGCAGACCTGACCGAAGTCGTCGGGCATCTGCCCCGCGAGGTCGAGCGGATCGATCGAACCCTTCGTGTTGCGGAACTGCCGCAACGGTGACGCGGGCAGGCGCCCCTCCTGCGTCGAAAGGACGTAGTCGACGGCATCACGCTGCTGTGGCTCCGACAGCGCTGAACGAGCGATATCGGTCGGGGCAACACGTTCGGCGGCTGCGCTCGGCGTCGAACTGCGCCTGCGGTGTGAGGTCGGCTGCGTCGGCCGAGGGGTCGAGAGCGATGACCATGCCGTCATCTTCGCGCTGCCGCGTCACGGCCATCGGGCCTGACTCGGAACGCTTGACCTGGCGACTCGATGCCCGCAACCGCCGCGAATGGCCGCTATCGGTGGCAGATGCCAGGATGGCGAACATGACTTCCGTCGTCTTCGTCTGCTGGGGAAACATCTGCCGCTCACCGATGGCCGAGCGCGTCGCCGCGAAATATTTCGCCGAGCACGGGCTCGGTGACGTCGAGCTGACAAGCGCCGCCACGTCGCGCGAGGAGATCGGCAACCCCATCGACCCGCGCGCCGTCCGTGAACTCGAGAAGGCCGGGTACGACGCGTCGAACCACGCGGCGCACCAGATCACGCGCGACGAGATCGATGCCCGTGACCTCGTCGTCGCGATGGAGGACATCCACCTCGAGCGCATGCGCGACATCTACGGTGGCGAGCTGCCCGACCACGTCGTCCTACTCACCGACCACGACCCGCAGGCGAACCCCGGCGACGGCGTGCCCGACCCCTGGTACGGCGGCCAGGACGGCTTCGTCACGACCCTCGCGACGATGGAACGCGCCATGCCCGGCCTCGCCGACGCGGTTCGCACGATCAAGCAGAGCTGACGGCGCTCAGCGCACGAGGTCGGTCTGCACGAGCGGCCCGGTGGGGGTGCTGCCCGGCGCGCCCGACGACGTGCCGTCCAACGTCGCGATGACGCGGCGGGCGTACGCCGGGTCACTCATCGCCTCGACGAGCAGCTCCTGCCACCCGAAGTCGGTCGAGCTCGCCGTCGCCTCGTCGAGACCACCGATGAGCAGCGCACCGGTGGCGTGACGCTTCGTTGCCGACGACACGCTGCTCCATCCCGACGGTGAGCACGCCCGGCAGGCTGCCGGCCTTGAAACCCGTCGCGACGTCACCGCTCGCGGGCTGCCATTGGAGGTGACGACGCATGACGTCGGCGTCGGCGATCGAGCCGGCGGCGCCGCGATCGTAGAGACGGACGAGGTCGTGGGCGCTCGTGCGTGTGCCGTTGCCCTGGGCCCGCACGCGCAGCCGCTTGAGCGCCGGCGCGTGGGCGCCGTCAGCCGGGTAGTACCAGCGCTCCCAGTCGCGCAGGGTGACGCGCGCGTCAGGATCGAGTCGGCCGCGGCTCACGGCCTCCGCATACGTGGCGAGGTGGAGCGCCTTGATCGCCGACGCCGACTGCTGCGGCGAGCGCGCCGAGAGTGTCGCTCGTCAGGGCTGCGGTCATGGCGTCGCGGCGCGAGAGACCACGCGATGGTCATGTCACGCGAGCTGTTGCGCCGGGGAACTTTGGAGGCGCACGCTGGGTTGTACGAGTCAAGAGATCCATCGACGCAGGGAGACCACGATGTCATTCATGGACAAGATCAGGGCCAAGGCCACCGAACTCGGCCTCGACGAGAAGGCCGCCCTCGCCAAGGAAAAGGCCGCCGCAGCAGCCGACGCCAACCGTGACAAGATCGCCGGCGCCGTCGACAAGGCCGGCGCCACCGTCGATTCGAAGATGGGCGGCAAGTACAGCGACAAGATCAGCAAGGCGCAGGGCGCTGCGCTCAAGGGCGTCGACAAGGTTGCTGAGCAGGGCGCCGGGGCAGGCGCGGCAGCAGGTGCGGGCGCCGGCACGACGACGGGTTCGTTCGGCAAGACGGCCGTCGGCTCCGAGCGCGCCTACGACGCCGACCTCGCGGCCGGCGCACAGGACAGCGGTGAGACGGCGACGCAGCGCACCGTCGGCCAGGACGGCATGTCGGCGGCTGATGACCAGTCGCGCGGTGAGAACCCGGTCGAGCGCGCCATCGGCGCCGACGCACCGTCGTCGTCGCTCGACCCGAACACGTCGTACCAGGGCGAGGGTCTCGAGTCGGCCGGCTCCGAGGGCGACTTCGGTGGCGAGCGCCGCGCCAACACGAACGGCGACGGCGAGACGCCGATGCGTCGCGGCGGAGACGCTCCGCAGAGCTGACGCGAGCGCGCGACGCCCGCGGTGGGCGGCACTGAGCGACATTCCCCAAGGGTGGTGGTGCCGGGTCTCATGGCAACCTGGCCCCACCGCCCCACTCGGATCTGCCCGCGTCGTGGCAACGTCCGTCCGCCGAACGAGTGCCCCTTTGGGGGGCATCGCCAAGGGATGAAACCATGGCGGGCATGGACCCCCGGATCAGCCTCGCGCCGCACATGTGGGACGGCCAGCACGAGCTGCGGTGGTCGATCGAGCGCATTGCCGACGAAGCCCTCGACCGCGCGGGCGTCGAACTCGACCCGCGCGGCTACCTCATCGGCATCCCTGACGGCGACGATGCGCTGCCCGTCCTCGTCGAACCACAGCGCGACGCGTTCGACGTCACCCGCCTCGAGAATTTGCACCCGCACTTCACGTCGCTGTTCGAGGAGCGTCGCGCGCGCATGTGCCCGTCGCGCACCGACGATGAGTCGACGGCGACCTGGCACCCCGACCACTACCTCGCCGCTCTGCGCGAGGGGTGCCGCCGCGACGTGATGCGCGAGGCCCTGACGCGTGCGGCGACGTTCGACGACCGCGTCGTCCACGTCGGCATCAGCATCGTCGTCGGCGACTATCGCGTCTTCCCGGTGCTCGCGGTGCTGCGCGACCCTGCGAGTGAAGTGCCGCGCCTACGCACGACGTTCGCTGACGGCCTCGGCGTGCCCGGCAACTTTCCCGAGGCCGTCATCGACGACGTGCTGCGCGCCGCGAGCCACGAACTCGACCGCGTCCACCCCGGTTCGCTCATCGGCCTCGACGCCGGCGCGGTGCTGCGTTCGGCGGCCGACACGTTCATCAACGGGTGCGCCTCACGCGCCGGGCAGAAGTTTCCGCACGGCCTGCGCGACGCGTGCGACGCCGTCAGCGCGCAGACGTACGAGGGCCGCGCGAGCCTCGGCTCCGTCGTCCTCGCCCCCCAGGGACACCCCGACGTCGCGTGCGAGGTGACGTTCGAGCACGACGTGCCCGTCGGCGTGCCACGCTCGTTCCGCAAGGCCCTCGAGATGACGGGCCCCGGCTTCGAGCTGCTGTGCGACGGGCGCACCGTCTACGGCATCGGGCGCATGCTCGAGGGGTACGCCCCGGCGACGGAGGAGGTCTTCGAGATCAAGGTCGTCGGCAACGGCGCGTGGGAGCTGTGGCACGCCGACACGCCGTTCCTGCGCGTCGACAACGGCGAGCCGAGCCTGCCTCGCGACGTCATCGACGTCGAGACGTTCGCGCACGCCGTCAACCGCGTCTTCCCCGACGCGCTCAGCGAGCACGTCGACGCGCTGTGGGGCATGACGCAGGCCTGCGTCCGGCAGCAGCACGGCACGATGCTCGTCGTCCACCCCGACGCGCGCCGCGAGGGGGAACGCCTGCTGCCGCAGGCCTACACGATCGAGCCCACGCACCTGGGCGCGCACGCGTTCGATGCGCTGACGAAGATCGACGGCGCCGTCCTCGTCAGCCCTGACGGCAAGTGTCACGCCGTCGGCGTCATCCTCGACGGCGCAGCCACCGGCACCGGCGACATCTCACGCGGTGCTCGCTACAACTCGGCCATCCGGTACCTCGCAGGGCGAGGCAAGGGCTCGATGGTCATCATCGTCAGCGAGGACGGGCGCGTCGACATCCTGCCGCACGTGGCGCGGCGCGTGCGGCGCGCGTCGGTCGAACGCGCCGTCGCACAGCTCGTGCGAGCCGCCGACGGCACGACCGACTACGAGAAGTTCTCGCGCCTCGACTCGCGTGCCGCAGCGCTCGAGTTCTACTTCGACGCCGAGCAGTGCGAGGCCGTCAACGAGGCCCGCGAGAGCGTCGAACAGCAGCGCTGGGCCGAGGAGCGTGTGCGCATGCAGGTCGTGCCCATCGCGCCGCACCCGGCCATGGACGACTCGTACTTCATCTCACCGGGAGCCGAAGGGCCCCCGGCCCCGCCGAACTGAGCGTGCCGGCCCGCAGCGGCGTCCCCGTTAGGCTCGGGGACATGAACCTCGAGAAAGTCGTCTTCGGCTTCTTCGTGCTGCTGTCGGCCACGATGAACTTCGGTTTCTTCATCGGCGACATGGCCGAGCCGAAACTGCACAACATCAACGAGCTGTACGTCGCGATCTTCGTCAACCTCATCGCACTCGTGCTGAAGTTCGGCGACCGCACGCAGATCGGCGCCGTGCACCTCGCGACGTCGCTCGTCGCCGTCCTGCAGCTCGTCGCGGCGGCCGCGTACTACGTCCTGTCCGGCGGCTATCACAACAGCCCCGGGACGACGGCGAGCATCGTCAGCCTCTCCGGTGGCGCGCTGCTCGCGAACATCGTCTCGGTCGTCCTGCTCGTCTCGGAGACGATCTCCTACCGTCGCCGCTGAGCCATGAACAACCTGCTCGCCTTCCTCGTCCGACGCCCGACGCGGCACACTACTCGCGCGCGGCGCGCCGTGGAGATCCCCGACGAGGCGCCGTCGACGGACGCGATCTTCATCGTCATCCGACGCATGCGCGCGCCGCTGATCTTCATCATCACGGTGTTCGCGATCTCCGTGCTCGGCCTGACGCTCGTGCCCGGCCGTGATGAGGGCGGCCACACGACGCACCTGAGCGCGTTCGAGGCGTTCTACTTCATCTCCTACACCGCCTCGACGATCGGGTTCGGCGAGATCTACCCGTTCACGACGCCGCAACGCATGTGGGTGACGGTGTGCATCTTCATGACGGTCGTCGGATGGGCGTACGCGATCGGAACGCTGCTGTCATTGCTGCAGTCGGCCAGTTTTCAGCACGCGCTCGCGATGCAGCGCTTCCGCACGAAGGTCCAGCGCATCCGTGAGCCGTTCCTCATCGTCTGCGGGTACGGCCAGGCGGGGCGTCAGGTCTGTCGCGAACTCGACTTCCAGGGGCGCCGGTTCGTCGTCATCGACCGGCACGAAGGGCGCCTCGACCGCATCCTGACCGACGAGCTGCAGAGCGAGGTGCCCGCGCTCGAGGCGAACGCGAGCCTGCCCGCGGTGCTCGGCATGGCGGGCCTCGCCAACCAGCACTGCGACGGCGTGCTCGCCCTCACCGATGACGACACCGACAACCTCGCGATCGTCATGAACGCCACGGTGCTGCGCCCCGGCATGAGCGTCATCGCGCGCTGCACCGACGCGCGTGTCGAGGAAAGCATGCGCGACTTCGCCCCGAACGCCGTCATCAACCCGAGCGACCGCTACGGCGCCTACCTCGTGCTCGCGCTGCAACGGCCCGAGACGTACCGGCTCGTCACGTGGCTGATGGACCCGCGCGACCTGCCGCTGCCGCCGCGGTACGAACCGAAATCGGGCGGGACGTGGGTCGTCACCTCCGATGACGACTTCGGCGCCGAGGTGTCGAACGACCTGCATCGCGCCGGCATGCGCGTCGTCATGGCCGACCCGGAAGAAGGCCACCCCGACGTCAGTGGCGCGAGCGGTTTCATCGCCGGTACACGCAACGACACGACGAACCTCGCCCTCGCCGAGCACGCGAAGCTCGAGCGCAAGGACCTGTTCGTCGGCGTGCGCCAACAGTCTGACGCGCGCGCGTCGATCATCACGGCGCTCGGCATCGACTCGGTGTTCACGCCCACCGAACTCGTCGCGCAGGAGAGCCTCGCGCGCGTCATCACGCCGCTGTTCTGGAGCTTCGTCGAATACGCGGTGACGCAGCCGGAGGAGTTCGCCGAGCGCCTCCTGACGAACCTGACGAACCGCTGCGGCGACGTCGCGAAGGACCGCGCGATCATCGATCTCTCCGCGGCCGGCTCGCCCGCGCTGCATCGCTGGCTGCTGCACGCCGAACTGACGATCGGACAGCTGCTCGCCAACCCCGACGAGCGCGACTCGAAGCTCCCGCTCGTGGCGCTCATGCTCATCCGCAACGGTGAGCACATCTACGCACCCGACGACACGACGACGGTGACACCCGACGACCAGGTGCTCGTCGTCGGCCACCACTGGGGCCTCGAAGCACTCGTGCAGACACAGTTCAGCGACGCCTCCGCCGAATACATCGCCACCGGCGTGCAGGTGCCCGAGACGTGGGTGTGGCGGCGTCTGAACCGGTCGAAGCGGCGCAGTCGCTCGCGTCAGCCGGTGGGGTGACGGGGTTCGGGCTGGCCGTTCGGGGCTGACAGGCTCGGGGTCGCGTCGATCTTCGCCCGAAGACGCGTCGGATGTGACGCGTTTCCGGGCAATCAGGCCGAGTGGTCGGGGGCCTCCCATTCGCGACGCAGCAGCGAGTAGAGGCAGGCGTCGACGAACGCGCCGTCGATGACGCCGTCGTCGACGAAGTAGCCCTCTCGCCGGAAACGCAGCTTCTCGAGCACGCGGCCTGACGCGATGTTGCCGGCGAAGACGTCGGCCTGCACGCGGTGGACGTCAGGGAGGCTGAACGCGTGGTCGACGAGTGCACGCACCACCTCCGTGCCGATCCCCTGGCCGATGACGGCATCGTCGAGTGCGTAGTGGATGCGCGCAACGAGATGCGGTGTCGGAGCGTCGTCCTTCGTCCAGGCGCGGCTGATCGCGAATCCGCAGTCACCGATCACGTGCCCCTCTCGTTCGACGACGAACTGGACCTCGGATCGTTCGTCGCTCGGCTTCGTCATGCGTTCGATGCGCCGCTGGAACTTCTCCCGAAGCTGCGCTGAGGCGAGGCCGCCGTGGCTGAGCCAGCGGTAGACGTTCGGGCGGGTGCGGTAGGTGACGACCGCGTTGATGTCGTCATCCGTCATGACGCGCAGGACGGTGCGCCCGGTGACGAGCGGGTGCCTCGGCGCTGCCGACGGAAGGGTGGTGCGGCGCTGTTCGCGGGGTTCGGTCACCGTCCTGTTGTACCGCGAGACGCCCGCCCGCTCTGCCGGGCCCCAGCCCGTGGGATCGGCTCTGGCGTGCCGCCCGTCGGCGGTGGCTGGCGAACGTCGACGAAAATCGCAGATGTGTACGGGGTGGGCGCCCTCGTGTGGTGGGGCAGGCGCGAAGACGCATGATGCGCGGGCCGTCGACGAGGGCTGACGCTAGGCTGACGGGCGAAACGAACCGCCACAGAAAGGCATCATCATGTCGCTTTCCGAGAAGCTGCTGCAGCCGTCCGTGCGTCCCGCCGTCGCGAAGGATCTCGCTGCCACGATCGACTCCGAGGTCTCCGGCAAGAAGGGCCTGAGCGGCGCCGCGATCAAGACGGCGTACGCGGGCGCGAAGAAGAAGGTCGACGTTGTGTCGGCGCTCAACGACAACCTCGACCAGATCGTCGCGATCTTCGACCCGTACTGGGACGCCTTCGGTGGCCAGGGCGACTTCGGCGCATACCTCAAGGGGCGCGGCGACGAGGTGAGCGCCGACATCCTCAAGATCGCCGATGCGCGCGCCAACTCGACGTCGCGCGACCAGATCGCGAAGGTCTACGGCACGTTCCGCGGCAAGGCCGCCGACATGATCAAGGACGCACTGCCCGCCATCGGCGCGACGCTGCAGAAGCACGCCGCCTGACCGGCCCGCTCGACGCTCCCGTATCTGACGGTGCGGGGGCGTTCGCGTCTCGGGCTTCGAGCGTGCCCCGTTCGAGGTCACTGCGGTGTGGGCGGGCCTGGCACCGACGGCAGGCGGGCTCGAGGCCGTGAGCAGCAACTGTCTGACAGCGGGGATGCCCTCCCACCAACCGCCGGCGTCAACAGGCGCCACCGCTGCCACGTGCGCGTCATCGACGTCGGCGGCCTCACCGCTCAAGCGCGCGAGCACATCCGGACGCGCCTCGACCCGCCGCGCAGACCCGCACCGCTGACGATGCAGCGCGCGGCGAGAGCGTCGAGGGCCTCGTCGATGGTCGGTGCGACGACGGCGTCGTCGATGACGCTCTGCCGGATGAACCCGGCGTCCGCCAGACCCTGCACCGCGTCGAGCAGCGGGCGCCAGAACCCTTTTACGTCAAGGAAACCCACCGGCTTGTCGTGGTAACCGATGGTGCGCCACGTCCAGACCTCGAAGATCTCCTCGAGCGTGCCGAGGCCGCCGGGCAGCGTGAGAAAGGCGTCGGCGCGCGTGGCCATGCCGGCCTTGCGCGTGTGCATCGTGTCGACCTCGTAGAACTCCGTGAGGTCGTGCCGCCCCCATTCGCGCTCGACCATGAGCGACGGAATGAACCCGACGACCTCGCCCCCGGCGTCGAGCGCGCCCTGGCTCACCGCACCCATGAGGCCGCCGCCGCCCGCGCCGTACACGAGCGTCAGACCCCGTTCGGCGATGACTCGCCCCGCGTCGTACGCCGCGTCCATGAGCGCCGGGTGGGCGCCCGGCGTCGACCCGCAGAACACGGCGACGCTGTGCATCGTTCGGGCGTTCGCGCCCGCTGAAGTCGACGACGCCGCGGTCGGCGTCGCCGCGATGCGGCCCGATGTGGCGGCGCCCATCCCGTCGCCATGCACGGCGTCCGCGCCCCTCGCGTCGCCAGGGGCCGTCGAACCGCGGACGGGTTCGTTCGCGCGCTCGCCGTGGCCCTCTCTCGCGCCGGTTTCACTCATGCCCTCACCCTAGAGCCGGGCGGTGAAAACGCACCCTGCCTGCTGGGCGAGCGTCCGAGTGGACGCCGCGCCCCGCGTCCTGACACCGTGACGGCGTGCCTTCCTCCCGCCCCATCGACGACCTGTTCACGTTCACCCTGCGCGCCGGAAGCATGTTGCTGCGCAACGGATCTCCGTCGGCCAACGTCACCCAGGCAATGCTGACGATCACCCGCGTCAACGGTTTCGCGACCACGACGGCGAACGTCACGATGGGTCAGATCACGCTCAGCTACACGCCCGCGGACGACGCGACACCCGTCACGCGCGTTCAGACCGTCGGCGCGGCCGGCCTCGACGTGCACGTGCTGACGGTGCTCGAACACATCGTCGAGGATGTCGTCACCTCACGCATCGACATCCGTGAAGCGCTGCGACGTCTCGACGAGCTGGAGGCCGAACCGCCGCAGACGCGCACTCTCAAGACGCTCGGCACAGCGGCGATGGGCTTCGGGTTCGCGTGGCTGCTCGGCGGGTCGCTGGGCGTCTGCCTCATCGCGACGGTGTGCGCCGTCATCATCGACGTCGTCAGCGCCTGGCTCGCACGCGTGCAGCTGCCGTCGTACTACGGACGCGCGATCGCCGCCGGGCTCGCCGTCGCGACAGGTGCGGTGCTCGTCGCAGTGTTCCCGATCGGCTCGCCGGGCGTCATCATCACCGCCGCGCTCGTGACGCAGCTGGCCGGCAGCGCCTCCGTCAGCGCCATCCAGGACCTGTTGACGGGCTGGTACCTGACGGCCTGCGGGCGCCTCATCGAATCGACGATCCTGACGCTCGGGCTCGTCGTCGGCGCCATCGGCGCGGTGTACGGCGTTGCGTACGTCGGCGTGCATCTCGACATCGAGAAGACCGGCAACGGCAACCCCGTCGCGTGGCAGACGACGCTCGCCGCCGCGCTCATCGCCATCGGATTCGCGCTGCTCAGCCACGCACGCTGGCGCCACCTGCCGCTGTTCGGGCTGCTCGGCGCCGCGGCGCGCGCCATCTACCTGCTGCTCAGCGCCGCCGGGATCTCCAACTTCACCGCGACGAGCGTCGCCGCGATGGGGCTCGGCATCGTCAGCGTCGTCATGGCACGCCCGACGCACCTGCCGACGTCCGGCGCCCTCGACGTCGCCATCTCGCCGCTCGTGCCGGGCATGGTGCTCTACAAGGGGTTCGCCGCGCTCGCCACGCACTCGGGTAGCGCCGGCGCGTACCTGTTCGAAGCGATGGCCGTCGCCCTCGCCATCGGCACCGGCGCCGTCCTCGGGCAGTTCATCGCGAGCCGCTCCCTGTGGAGCGCCCGCAGCGTCCAGTACAAGCACGCGTCGCAGCACGGCGACGCCGACCTCGACGACACCGAGTTCGCCGCCAAGGGCCTGTCGACACCCGACTTCCGCCGTCCGTTCATCGACCACGGCGGTGAAGCGCCTCGGGGGTGACGGGCTGGCCGCTGTTGCCTGCGAGTGACGAGTTGGACGCCGCGGCCTGGGTGTGACGGTGGGGCGCCATGGCAGGGGGACGACGGGCTGGGCGTCGTCGGCTGCGCGGGCGGGTTGGTGAGGCGGCTGGAGGCGACCGGCCCGCACGATGGCGGATGACTCACAGGTAGGCGAGCAGCAATTCCCCTACCTGTGAGTTACCCGCCATCCGGGCGTTGCCCGCTGGTGCTGGTGCGTCAGGCGAGCATCTTCTCGAGGGTGTTGAGGTTGCGCGTGGTGGTCGTCGACTTCCAGCGCGGGCGGGCGAGCACCTTTGCGACGGGCGACGTCGTCGTGGCGCCCTTGAGGGTGCGCCAGTAGAGGTCGTCACCGGCGGCCAGGACGTGTTCGTCGCTGGGGTTGGCGTCGATGGCGGCCTGAGCGTCGTCGTAGGCGGGCGCGCCCCCGAGCACGACGTAGCGGTGGTGGGCGTCGTCGGGCGTGAACGGCCAGGCGTCGACGATGTTCGCGAGCTCGTCCGCGTCACGAACGAGAACGTAGGCTTCGTAGCCGAACTCGTCGCTCAGGACACGCTCGGCGAGTGTCTTGAGGTCGTCGGCGGGGCCGTCGAATGCGAGACGGACGTTGCCCGTCGCGAGCCACGTCGTCACCTCGCGGGCACCCGCCTCCGTCAGCACTTCGCACAAACGCGGCATGGGCACGCGCACGCCCCCGACGTTGATGCCGCGCAGGAACATGACGTAGGTGCTCACAGCTCGATCCTGCCACCCGACGTCGCGTTCGCCGCCGAAGCCGAGGGCTCGGGGTGAAGGCGTGCGAAAATCGCACATGTGGACAGGAATCGCCGTTGTGGACGCCGTTCACCGATGGTGGCAGGAATCGCAAGGGTGGACGGAAGTGCTCAGGCGTCGTTGCGGTGAGCCTCGGTCGAGGTAGCCGTCGTGTCGTCGGCATCGTCGGGGTCATCGGGGTCGTCGTGTTCGGCGAGCCCCTGCTCGGCGGCCTCGACGATCTCTTCGTCCGAGCCACCCGTGAAGCCGTGACGGGCGAACGCCGCGACGAGCACGATCGCTGCCACCGCGAGCGAGAACCACAGGTTCTGCGACTGGCCGTCGTCGAACGCCATCATGACGAGGATGAGCAGGATGAACGCGATCGTCGCGTACGTCAGCCACGGGAACAGCCACATGCGCACCCGCACCGTCGTGCCTGCCGCGTCCATCGCGCGGCGCGAGCGCAGCTGCGTGAACGAGATGCACAGGTACACGAACAGTGCCGCGCATCCGGCCGTCGACAGCAGGTAGGCGAAGATCTTGTCGGGCAGCACGTAGTTGAGGGCGACGCAGAAGAAGCCGACGACGACGCTGGCGAGGATCGCCGCGACGGGCACGCCGCGCTTGTTCGTCCGCCCGAACGACTTCGGCGCGTCACCACGCTGGCCCAGGCTGAACGCCATGCGGCTCGCGGTGTAGAGCGCCGAGTTGAGGCAGCTCGCGACGGCCGTCAGGATCGCGAGGTCGAGGACGGTCGTCAGTCGGCCGAGCCCGATCGTCTCGAGCGTGTACTGGTACGAACCCTTGGACGCGAGGTCGGGGCTCGTCCAGTCGACGAGGCACACGACGACCATGATCGAACCCAGGTAGAAGATCGAGATGCGCCAGATGACGCTGTTGACGGCCTTGCGGATGCCGCCGACGGGGTTGTTGGACTCGGCCGCGGCGATCGTCACGATCTCGGTGCCGAGGTACGTCGTCGTGGTCGTCAGCATCGCGGCGAAGATGCCGCCGACGCCGCCACCGAAGAACCCGTGGTCGGTGAGGCCGTGCACGCCGGAGACGTCGCTCGTCGGCAGGATGCCGAGGATCGCCAGTACGCCGAGCGCGATGAACCCGATGATGATGACGACCTTGATGAGCGCGAACCAGAACTCGAACTCGCCGTAGTTGCCGACGCTGACGAGGTTCGTCGCCGTCAGGATCGCCGTGATGAGGAACGCGAACACCCATTGCGGCCAGTCGATCCATTTGTGCAGGATCGTCGCGCCGGCGGTCGCCTCGACGGGGATGATGAGCGCCCACGCCCACCAGTACAGCCAGCCGATCGAGAACCCGGCCCACTTGCCGAGCGCGCGGTCGGCGTAGACGCTGAACGAACCCGTATCCGGGTTGACGGTCGCCATCTCGCCGAGCATGCGCATGACGAGGACGACGACGAGACCGGCCGCCGCATAGCTGATGATGGCGCTCGGGCCGGCCAGCTGGATCGCGTTCGCCGAGCCGACGAACAGGCCGGCGCCGATGACGCCGGCGATCGAGATCATAGTGACGTGACGCGGTTTCAACCCCGATTCGAGGGCGCCCAGTGGGGCGTCGTCGGTGGGCGGCTGGGCGGACGATTTCGACGGTTCGGGCGAGACGGGCGAGGCCCGTCTGTCGCCACCGGCTTGAGTCGACATGTCAACACCGTCCCCTGTTCGACGGGTGATTGCCACTCGGACGGTCGGCGAGTCCGGGATGTGACGCACGTCCGACCCGGGACGAGTGGGGTGAGAACAAGCGAAATGGTCGAACACGAGCGCTGTGCCGCTCGCATTCGAACATTTCGCTCGGTGTCTTCGGGGTGCCCCCAGCCAGATGGACCTACGGGCCCGATCTACGGCGTCAGTTCAGGCGGTCAAGCCAGGTGCCGTCGCGCAGGTCGGTGATGGCGTCGACGACGTCGGTGGCGCCCGCGTCATGCATCTCGGCGGCGGAGAAACCGCCGGTGCGCAGCCCCATCGTCGACATGACGGCCTTCTTCGCGGCCTCGACGTCCCACGTCGCGTCGCCGATGAGGACGCCCTTCGAGCCGCCCGCCTCCTTCAGCGCGACCTCGAGGATGTCGGGTTCGGGCTTGCTGTTGTCGGCGTCGTCGGAGGAGGTGACGGCGTCGAAGTCGTCGCGCGTCAGCCCGACCTTCTCGAGCGCAGCGTCAGTGAACTCCTCCTTGCCGCTGCTCGCGAGCGCCACCTTGTAGCCCTTGCTGCGCGCGGCGCGCACGGCGTCGGCGGCGCCGTCGAATCCGCGCACCTCGGGCAGGAGCTTCTCGTACTCCGCCTCCCACGCGTCGCGCAGGTCGCCGCCGTGCTTGCTCTCGACGTCGTCGCCGACGAGGCTCGGGACGAGCTGGTCGCCGCCCATGCCGATCGAGCGGTGCACGCGCCACAGCGGCGGATACAGGTCGAAGCGTGCGAACGCGCGCGCCCACGCGATGGCATGGTGGTACGTCGAGTCGATGAGGGTGCCGTCGACGTCGAACAGGACGGTGTCGACGGCCCCGGAAGCCTGCTGCGAATCGTCAGTCATCCCACCATCCTTGCCCGTTCGCGGCACCCGACGCAATGAACGCGGCGCCGCCCCGACCAGCACCGCTCACCGCGTCTGACGGCGAGGTAGCGGCGCATCGTTGCCGAAGCACGACGCGATTTCGGGCAATGATGCTGCGACGAGGGTGCGACGCCGGCTGATGCCGTCCGGGGCACGGTCAGTTGCCGCGCCTACGATGAAGACATGATCGACTCGAGCCGTCACGCCGTGCTGTGGCTGCTCATCTTCTTCGTCCTCGCGACGGCCGCGACGCGCACCGCGACGCGCTACATCCGTCACCGCGCCGACCAGGCCGAGGCGTACCTCAAGGAGAACGCCGAGCCGGGCATGTTCCGCAACATCGCCATCGCGGGCATCCACATCCACCATCAGGTGTGGGGCATCCTCATGCTGCTGTTCAGCGGCCTGATGCTCATCACGTACCTGCCCGAGCGCGGCCTGTGGCTCAACGTGCTCGCGGCGATCTTCGGCACGGGAGCCGCCCTCACCCTCGACGAGTTCGCGATGTGGCTGCACCTCGAAGACGTCTACTGGCAGGAGGAAGGACGCCAGTCGATCAGCGCCCTGCTCGTCGCCGTCGCCATCACCGCAGCCCTCGTCCTGGGCGCGAACCCGCTCGACATCGTCCCCGGCAGCGATGGAGTGCCCGGCGTCGTCGTCGCGGTGGGCATCGTCATCAACTTCGGGTTCGTCGTCCTGACGATCCTCAAGGGCAAGCTGCTGACGGGGTTGATCGGTGTGTTCGTGCCCGGTCTCGCCGTCGTGGGTGCCGTGCGCGTCGCGAAACCCGGATCGTGGTGGGCGACCAAGCGATACAAGACGGGCGGGTGGCTCGATCGGCGCTCCCACGCGCGTTTCAACGACGCCTACGACGAACGCTGGAACGCCGTGCGCGACTTCATCGGCGGCCGCCCCTACCCGCGCGAACAGATGCGGGCGACGATGCGCTCACAGATGCAGGCCGCGCGCCGACGCCGTCAGGAACTGCCGCTCGAGCGCGCGCAGGCCCGCGTCGCGCGTGAGATGCGCCGACATGAGCGGTTGACGGCCGCGCGGGTGCGGCGATCGTCGACGCGGGCGCGCTCGAGACGTCGACGCTGACGCGGCGGGTGACGCCCGACGCCCCACACGGTGCGGAACTGCACCACGTGGGACGTTCGCGCCGACCGATTGCCCCACTCGGCGTCGATCTGCGCCGAGTGGGACGTCACGAGGTTCAGAACAGTTCCGCCCGGGGCCAGGTGCCTCGTTCGTTTCATTCGCGCGTACCGTCGAGCCCATGAACGAAACGGTGTTCACCTACGGCAGCCCCCAACTGAAGTTCGGCCCCGGAGCCATCGACGAGATCGCCTGGGACGCATCCAATCTCGGCGCGCGCAGCGTCGCCGTCGTGAGTGATCCGGGCGTCGCGGACGCAGGCATCACGCAACGCGTCGCCGACGTCCTGACGGGCGGTGACATCAGCGTCGACGTCTTCACCGGCGCCCGCGTCGAGCCGAGCGACGCCTCGTTGCAGGCAGCCACCGACTGGGCCCGCAAGAACGGGCCCTGGGACGCGATCGTCGCCGTCGGGGGTGGCTCGAGCATCGACACGGCCAAGGCCATCGCCCTCATGACGACGAACGACGGCGACCTCGTCGACTACATCAACGCGCCCGTCGGTGGCGGCAAGAACCCGACGAAGCCGCTCGTGCCCGTCATCGCCGTGCCGACGACGACCGGCACGGGCAGCGAGTCGACGACGATCTGCGTCCTCGACGTGCTCGAAGCGAACGTCAAGACGGGCATCAGCCATGCGTCGCTGCGCCCGCGGCTCGCCGTCATCGACCCGCAATTGACGATGACGCAGCCCGCCGGCGTCACCGCGGCCGCGGGCATGGACATCCTCTGCCACGCCCTCGAGAGCTACACGGCCAAGCCGTACACCGAATTCGCCGCCAAGCGTGCCGAGGAGCGCGTGCCGTACTGCGGCGCCAACCCGATCAGCGACATGTGGTCGCGCGAGGCCGTGCGTCTGCTCGCGACGTCGTTCCGCACCGCCGTCGCGGACGGTGACGACGTGGACGCGCGCGGCGCGATGGCGCTCGCGGCGACGTTCGCGGGCATGGGGTTCGGCAACGCCGGCGTCCACGTGCCGCACGCCTGCGCCTACCCGATCGCCGGCATGGTGCGCGACTTCCGCCCCGACGGCTACGACGCCGACCACCCGATGGTGCCGCACGGCATGGCCGTCGCAATGACGGCGCCCGCCGCGTTCGCGCTGCTCTACCCCACCGACCCGGGGCGGCACCACGAGATGGCCGCGTTGCTGGAACCGGACACCGCCGGCAGCGACCTCGGCCGCGATGCGCTGCCCGACGCCCTGCGTCGCCTCATGCGCGACATCGGCCTGCCCAACGGCCTTGTTGCACTGGGCTATTCGCCCAACGACCTGCCGCAGCTCGTCGACGGCGCGATGAAGCAGCAGCGCCTGCTCGCGACGGCGCCCGTCGACATCACCGAGACCGACGTCGAACGCGTGCTGCGAGACTCGATGACGCTCTGGTGACGACGCCCCTGCCGTGAGGTGGGCGCTACGGTGGGGCGCGGCATCGCGGGACGTCGACCGCTGCGGGGTGTTCACAGGTGGCCGGGCCTATAAGGCGCCCGCCCGTCCCCCTCTGCGATTCGCGCATCGATTCCGTCGTCACGCCGGGCCCCTGGCATGACGCCGCCCACATCCGGCTCGCCGGTTCTGACGACGAGCGTCCGATGGGCTTTCCGGCTCAGTACGCCGAGCGCATCGCGAAGATCGGCGACAAGCTCCTGCGCTGACGGGTGAGGCCTGGCCGCCCGCGTGACGACTGCAGGACGCCGCAGCCCGTCAGCGTCCGGCGACCGTCACAGGTGATGCGCCCAGACGATCGGTCCCGACCGCGAGCGCACTGGCGCCTGACCCGCGACCGACGACGCCGGCGTCAGCGTCAACGTCCGAGCTGCAGCGCGATCATCGGCGCGAGGGTGCGGACGACGTCGCGCGGCGGCATGGAGGTGATCGGCTCGATGCTGTTCATCTCCAACCCGATCTCGGGCCTCGCGACCGGCCCGCAGTGGCTGCCGCACCCCTGGGGCACGATCGGGCAGTTCCTGCCCGTCGGTGCGGCCGGCACCGCGCTGCGATCAGTCGCCTACTTCGACGGGCGCGGGGCGTCTCAGGCCTGGATCGTCCTGCTCTGCTGGGCCTTCGGCGGGTTCGTCCTGCTGTCGCTCGGCAAGTGGCGCAAGACAGCGCACTGACGGCCAGCCCGCGCGACGAGCGACGCGGCATCATCCGGGAGCCGATCCATCATGGCTGGGTCGGCGCCCGCGCCATGTCGTGGCGGGCCTGTCGCGCACGGGGCGAATCGGGCACAGGCGAGTCAGGCGCGGGCATTGCACAGAACACGGCGGTGCAGGAGTACGTGAGTCGGGCACGGGGCACTCGGGCGGGGCGGATCGGGCGCAGCCTTGTCATGCACCCGCTTCCGGCCGTCGGCGCGACGGATCGTCACGGCCAGCACACGTCGGAATAGTTGAACAGTCAACGGTATTGACACCCGCATGAGGATCGACATCTGGAGCGACATCGTCTGCCCGTTCTGCGTCATCGGCAAGCGTCACCTCGAGCTGGCGCTCGAGAACTTCGAGCACGCGGACGACGTCGAGATCGTCTGGCACAGCTACGAACTCGACCCGAGCATAGAGCGTGAGCCCGGCCGCACGCTCGTCGACACGATTGCGACGAAGTACGGCATCAGCGCCGAGCAGTCGGCGGCGAGCCAGCGGGACGTCGCAGCGCGCGCGGCCGCCGTGGGCCTGACGTTCAACTGGCAGGACGCGAAGTACGGCAACACGTTCGACGCCCACCGCCTCATCCATCTCGCAGCGCATCACGGACTCGCGACCGTGGCGGAGACGCGCCTCATGCACGCCTACTTCACAGAGGGCGTCTCGATCGGCCACGTCGACGAACTGCAGCGTCTCGGCGAGGAGATCGGGTTGCCCGCCGACGACGTCCGCCGCGTCCTGGCCGGCGACGAGTTCACTCAGGATGTGCGCGCCGACGAAGCGGCGGCGCGTCAGATCGGCATCACCGGTGTGCCGTTCTTCGTCCTCGACGAGCGCCTCGCCGTCTCCGGTGCGCAGCCCGTCGAGACGTTCGAGCGCGCCCTGACGCAGGCCTGGCAGGCCCGTACGGCCACCTCGGACCCGACCTCGGACGCGGCGGCAACGCACGGCGCGTCCACGTCATCCGACGACGCCGCGCCCGCCGGCCGCGACGCCGGCACGGAATCAGTCGGCCACGGCCGCGCCGGCACCCACAGCCATCCCGGCCCCTGCGACACCGACCACTGCACCATCTGACCGCGGGCCCGTACCCATCTGCGATTTTCGTGCCCGTTTTCCGGGAGTGAATGTGGACGAACATCGCAGATGGGTACGCCTCCGACGCCCTCATAGCCGCCTCACAGCGACGCCATACGGGGTGGTGAAGTGAGGGCGGGACAGTGGCGTCATGAGCACGCAGGTCACCATGCCGCCGACACCGAACAGACTCGGCGCCTCCGCCGTCGCGGCACCACGCGAACCGCGCATCATCCCCTCCTGGTGGCGTGACGCGAGCATCGTCGTCGTCTGGGGCCTCGGCCTGTTCGTCGTCGCCCTGTGGGTGACGAACGGCGGGATCGCCGGCCTGACGTCCACGTCGGGCGTCCTCGACGAATCGGGCCGCCTCACGGGTCTGATCGCGAGCTACCTGCTCCTGCTGCAGGTGCTGCTCATGGCGCGAGTTCCGTTCGTGGAGCAGGCCTTCGGGCAGGATGGGCTGACGCGCCTGCACCGCTGGGTCGGCTTCTCGAGTTTCACGCTGATGCTCGCCCACATCGCCCTCATCACGCTCGGCTACGCCGCCGACGCGCACCAGAGCATCTGGGGGCAGATCGTCGACTTCACCCTCACCTACCCGGCGATGCTGCTCGCCCTGGCCGGAACCGTCGCGCTGTGCCTCGTCGTCGTCACCAGCATCAAACCGCTGCGCCCCGGTAGCTCGACTCGGTCCCCCCGCTCGCGCGCGCTGCGCTACGAGAGCTGGCATCTGCTGCACCTGTACGCCTACCTCGGCGTCGGTCTGGCCCTGCCGCACCAGCTGTGGACGGGCCGCGACTTCCTCGCCTCGCCCGTCGCGACGACGTTCTGGTGGGCCCTGTACGCGGCGGTGGCGCTCACCGTCATCGTGTTCCGCGTGCTGCTGCCGCTCGCGCGCACCCAGCGCGCCGGCCTGCGCGTGACGAACGTCGAGGAGATCGCGCCCGGCATCGTCAACGTCAGCGCCGTGGGGCGCGCCACGGCCGCGCTCGACGCGCGCGCCGGCCAGTTCCTGCAGTGGCGCTTCGGCGGGCCGGGCGTGACGCGCGCGAACCCGTACTCGCTGTCCGCCGCGCCTCGCGTGAGGGACGACGGGCAGGTCCAGCTGCGCTTCACCGCCGCGATGATCGGCGACGGCTCACGTCGCCTGTCGACGCTGACACCGGGGACGCGCGTCCTCGTCGAAGGGCCGTACGGCCGCATGCACACGGGCGCCGCGCGCACCCGAGCGTCGCTGCTCATCGGCGCCGGAATCGGCATCACCCCGCTACGCGCCCTGCTCGACGAACTGCCGAGCGACCCCGCGACGGGGCGGCTCGACGCGATCGTCATCCACCGTCACAGCACCGACGCCGACCTCGTGCTCGACGACGAGATCGAGGCCATCACCGCCGCGCGCGGTGGCCAGTACATCGTGCTGCGCGGCCACCGCATCCCCGGCCGTGAGAGCTGGCTGCCCGAGGATCACCGTCACCTCAGCGACGCCGACGCCCTCTTGCTCGCCTGCCCGGACGTGCGCGAACGCGACGTCTACGTCTGCGGCGGGGCAGGTTGGATGCGCGCGGTCGAGCGAGCGCTGCGCGAGGTCGGCGTGCCGCGCGAGCAGATCCACGTCGAACACTTCACCTACTGAACCTACTGACCTACCGACCTATTGACCTACTGAGCGAGGACGATCATGAAACGCATCACCTGGTGGGCCATGAGCACGCTGACGCTGCTCGTGCTGCTGTTCAGCTACCGCACGTCGACGGAGGCAGTCGCAGCCGGCGGGGCTGGGGCGTCGAACACCGTTGCGATGCAGCAGAACACCACGACGGGCCAGAGCGAAGCGGGATCGACGCAGACGACGACGTCGGGGTCCGGCACCGGTTCGGTTTCGACGCCCGCGGCCTCGGCTTCGACGTCCGGCTCGGCGAAGTCCGCGACCTACACGGGCACGAGCGTCGACACGCGTTGGGGGCCGGTGCAGGTGCGCATCACCGTCGCGAACGGAAAGGTCACCTCGTCGGAGGCCATCGTGTACCCGAGCGAGAACTCGCGCGATCAGGAGATCAACTCCGTGGCCATCCCGACGCTCAACTCCGAGGCGACGGGCACGACGACGAGCTCGATCGACATGGTCTCCGGCGCGACGTACACCTCGACCGGCTACATCCAGAGCCTGCAGTCGGCACTCGACCAGGCCCACATCTGAGCCCGCGATGACAACGACGGCTTCGACGCGAGAAGAGATCATGACGCCCACCACCCCGGAACCGACGTGGCGCACCCGAGCGTTCGTCGAACACACGATGGGCATGGCCGTCTCGCTCCATATTCGCGTCGCACACGACGAGTTCGACTCACGCACAGACGAACTGGCCGACGCAGCCCACCGGGCCTTCGCCGCCCTGCACCGCGCCGACGACGTGTTCTCGACCTACCGCGCCGACAGCGACCTCATGCGTATTCGACGCGGCGAGCTCGACGAGACCGAGGCGGACCCCTGGTACGCAGACGTTCGCGCGTTGTGCGACGAAGCCGCGACCGTCACGAATGGCCTGTTCACGACCGACCTCGTCGGGCCCGACGGCAGCCGCGGGTACGACCCGACCGGCCTCGTCAAGGGTTTTGCCGTCGAACGCGCCGCCGACGTCCTGCGCGCCGTCCCGGGGATCGTGTTCTGCTTCAACGCCGGCGGTGATCTGACGTGCGACGCGGGGCCGGGCGCGAGTGCAAGCATCGAACGCGTGTGGCGCGTCGGCATCAGCGACCCGCGCGACGCGGCGGGCGTCGTCGCGACGATCGAGCTGACGCAGGGCGCGCTGGCGACGTCGGGCACCGCGCAGCGTGGCGCCCACATCGTCGACCCGAGGACGAATGTGGACGAAAATCGCAGAAGGGGACAGGAATCGCCGATGGGGCACGGGGGCGGGTGTGCGAGCGTCACCGTCGTCGGGCCGGATCTGGTCTGGGCTGACGTGTGGGCCACCGCCTGCTTCCTCGACCCCGACGCCCTCGCCTTCAGTCGCATGGCCGCCAGCTACCGCGTCGCGCACCTGCAGGCCTGACACGCTGCCTCCCACGGGTCTCGAGGCGCGGCCGGCATGCAGGTCCGAGACCGCCGCCGGCCCGGCCGCGAACGGACCCCGCCAGGAGGCGCGAGTCGGCGCGGGTGCGGTCCGCCGCTCCGGGCCGGCATGTCCGCTGCATCCGCGGTACCGCCACGTATTCTGGGGCGGTGAGCCCTGAATTGTCCGTCGTCGTCCCCATGTTCAACGAGCAGGACGTGCTGCCCCTGTTCGCCGAGCGTCTGCGCCCCGTCCTCGACGGCATGAATACCTCGTACGAGGTCGTGTGCGTCGACGACGGATCATCTGACGACACCCCCACCATCCTGCAGCGACTGCGCCGCGAGTGGCCGCAGATCCGTGTCGTGCGGTTGCGCGCGAACGCAGGCCACCAGGCCGCCATGAGCGCCGGCCTCGCGCGCTCTCTCGGCTCCTGGATGGTGACGATCGACGCCGACCTCCAGGATCCCCCGGAGGTCATCGCCGAGATGCTCGACGTCGCGAAGCGCGAGCACGTCGACGTCGTCTACGGCGTACGCACCGACCGCACGACGGACACGGCGTTCAAGCGCACCACGGCGGAGGGCTTCTACAAGGTGATGGGCAAGCTCGGGGCGGGTGGCGCGATGAACGCAGCCGACTTCCGCCTCATGAGCCGAGAAACGGTCGACGCCGTCCTCGCGCTGCCCGAGCAGAACCGCGTGCTTCGCCTCGCCGTCCCGCACCTCGGTTTCCCGAGCGCCGAGGTCGGCTACAAGCGTGAGGCCCGCGCCGCAGGCGAGTCGAAGTATCCGCTGTCGAAGATGCTGAAGCTGACGTTCGACAGCATCACAGGCGTCTCCAACGCCCCACTCCGGCTGGCGACGTGGTTCGCCGGTCTGGGGTTCGTCACCGCCTTCCTGGTTCTCGTGTTCGCGCTCATCTCCAAACTGACGGGCCACTCGATCACCGGCTGGGCTTCCACCATGGTCGCGATCTGTGGCTTCGGGGCATTCCAGCTGTTGTGCCTCGGAATCCTCGGCGAGTACGTCGGGCGTTTGTACGTGGCGATGCAGGCTCGCCCGACCCACTACATCGCGTACGACAGCCTCGAGACCCCGACCACCGGGTCGCAGGACCTGCGCCGATGACGGCGCACCGCGCATCCGCGCCGGCCTCGGGAGCCAGCCGGATTGAGACCGAGCGAACCAGCCATGACACGGCGTCCGCCACACCCCCCAGCGAACGTCTCGTGGGAGTGGCGACAGGCCTCGCGGCGGGCGTGCTGACCGTCGCAACGATGATGCATAACGGCCTCACGGCCGCCGACGTCGCCCGCTTCTCGGCCGCCGTGCTCGTATCCGTCGTCCTCCCTGGCGCGATCGTGGCTCATGGATTCCGCGTGCGTGATCTGCCGACGCGGCTCGCGGTGGCCTTCACCGCGGGTCTCGGGCCACAGATCTTCGGCTGGTGGGTCGCCGTGCACACCGGTCAGGCCTGGCTGACGCTCGCCGCCCCGCTCGCCATCGCCGTCGTGGTCGGGGGCTTTGTGTGCCTGGTGACCAGACGTCGCCGCGATGGCGCCGCGCCGGCCCGAGCCCCCGACCCCCGGTCAGAGCCCGATGCCCGGCATGGTGTTCGCGTCGGCAGCGCCCTCGCCCTGCTGTTCGCCTGGGCGATGGTGCTGCGCTCGTTGCAGACCCATTTATTCACGATCACTCCGCTCGATCATCACATCCGCTGGTACCAGGACATGGATTGGCACCTAGCGATCACTGCGGACGCCATGCACCACGCGCCCCCGACGGACCCCCAGTCGGCAGCGGAGGGCGCCCTGTCGTACCACTGGTTCAGTAATGCTCACGGCGCCGCCCTAGCCATGGCAAGCGGGGTTTCTGTCGACAAGGTCACCGTCGTCGCCTGGTACCTCCCCGTTGCGGCTGCCGCCCTCGGTGTCGTGTTCGGCTTTGCCAGATGGCTGTCGCGCAGCAGTGCGGGTGGTGCTGGTGCCGCCATACTGTTCGCCCTCCCTCCTGTGGTTCTCATCCTTCGCCCAGTCGACACTGGTTCCACGTCCGGCCTGGTCTGGCTCAGCCCGTCACACATCTTCAGCCTGCCGGTATGTGCCCTGCTCGCGTGGGCCGTACTGCGTCTGCTGCGGGAACCACGCGTCACGGCGCCAGTGGTCACGGTGGCCCTCGTCCTCGCCCTCATGGGCCCCGGAACGAAGGTTTCGCTCCTGCCAACGATCCTCGGCGGCGTGGGGCTTGTCTTCCTTCGTGCCCTCGTGCGCCGCCGCGGTTGGTTGCGCCCCCTCGTCGTCGGCGTCGTCGGCTGTTTGATCATCGTGATCACCGCCTCGGCGTTCGCCGGGGGAGGCGGCGGATCGAAGTTCGTCGCCGGAGCCACGGCCACTCAGATCAAGGTGTGGAAGGACGTCGTGATCTCGGGCCACCGGCCAAGTTCCTTGATGCTTGTCATGCTGGTCACGAGCCTCATCGGTACGTACGCCTGCTGCTTGCTCGTGACAGCTGGCCGCACGCACCTCACACGGGGTGACGATGCCCTGCTCATGTATGCAGGGATGCTGATCGTTGCCTTCCTGGCCATGTTCCTCCTCGCGCACCCCTCCATGTCGCAGGTCTACTTCATGAGGGGCCTGGCTCCGGTGACGGCTGTCTTCATCGCCTGGGGTGGCTACGGCCTGTGGGTGGGCGTCGGCTCGCGGAACGCTCGTGCCGCTCTGATCATGGCTCTGGTGCTCGGGTGGGTCGTCGGCACGGTGTGGCAGGACACCGAGTCCTTCCAGGCTGCCCGCACGCCGCGTATGTGGTGGTTGACCATGCTCGCCGTGCTCGTGGTCGTCACATGTTCTGTACTCGTCAGTCTCATCAGAGCCGACCCGTCATCGCGCCGCCATACCGCTGGAGCGATCGCTCTCGCGGCCCTGCTGGGTTATGGGCTCACACCACAGATCACGTCGTCGGTGCACACGCCGTCCCCGCCGCATCAGACTGCGTCGAGCGACCCGCCGACGCCGACCTCACCACTGTCACGCGACGAGCTCGCTGCGGCAGCCGCGCTTGCGCATGCGAACCCCAAGGGCCACCTCGTCGCGACTAACGTGCACTGCCGCTCCATCAGGACGACCCCGTTCTGTGATTCTCGCTCCTTCTGGGTGGCGGCCTACACCGCATCACCGGTCGACATCGGGGCGTGGGGCTACAGCAACAGTGCCCGGGTGCGCCACATGGTCGGCGGCCGGAGCTACCTGGCGCAGCCGTACTACGACGAAGCGGCCTTCCGTCAGAACGAGACGGCCTTCAGGCACCCGACGGCAACGAACCTTGCGGAGCTCAAGAAGCGGGGTGTGCGCTTCCTCTACGCCGACAGAAGGGCGTCCGGCGTCTCGAACGAGCTCCTGCCACTCACCACGCCCGTGTTCGTCTCACCGACAACCATGGTCCTACGCCTCAGATGAACGACGCCAACACGCGTCAGTTGCTCGTCTATCTCGCGGCGGCTCACATGGCCGCCGGAGCGGGGGCGCACGAGGCGGAGGAGGACGTCGTGCGCGCCGCCCGCGCCATCGGGCTGCCCGGCGTGCAGATGCAGGCCAACCCGAACGGCGTGACGCTGGGGCTCGGCCATGGTGAGCCGGCGACGTTCGAGTCCGTCGAGGGTTCGTTGCGACTCGATCAGACGGCGCGTGTCGCCGCGATCCAGCACGGTCTGGAGATGGGGTCGCTGACGCCTGCGGACGCCCTCGCCACGCTGCGCGGCCTGAGGAGGCAACGCGCCCGCTTTCCCGTCGTCGGCATGTACCTCGGCGGCTTCGTCGTCGCAGCGGGCATCGCCGGGATCCTCCAACCGACCTGGCCGAGCGTGCTGTTCGCTGCCCTGGCGAGCCCCGTCACCGTCGCCCTGATCCGCCTGACGGGCCGTCGTCTCGTCCCGGCGGCACTGCTGCCGCTGTTCGCCGGGTTCATCGTCGCGGCCGCCGCGTTCGCGGCCTTCGACGCCGGTCTCGTCGCCAGTCCACTGCGCACGATGCTGCCACCCGTCGCGGTGCTGCTGCCGGGCGCTCTCATCGTCACGGGCCTCAGCGAACTCGTCGCCGGCGCCATGGTCAGCGGCGCCGCGCGCCTCGCGCACGGCACGGCGCAACTCGTCATGTTCGCCGCAGGCGTCGCAGGCGCGAGCCTGCTGACGCACGCGCCGAGCAGCGCCTTCGTCAACACCCGCGTCGACGAGCTGGGCCCGCTCGCCGGGTTCATCGGCCTCGGGGCGGTGACGATCGGCATCTGCCTCATGGAGTCGGTGCCGCGGCGCCTTGCACCCTGGGTGCTCGCCGTGACGACGCTGACGTACGCGACGCAGTGGTCGATCCAGAACTGGCTCGCCTACCCCGCCTGGGCCGGCGCGTGCGCAGGCGCCTTCATCGCCGCCTTCAGCGCATGGGTGATGGCGCTCGCCCGCCCGACGCTGCCGCGCATGGTGTTGTTCCTGCCAAGTTTCTGGCTGCTCGTGCCCGGCTCGCTGGGGCTCGTCAGCGTCACGCAGCTCGCCATCGACCCGCATGAGTCGTGGAAGACGGCGACGAATGCCTCCGGCGCCATCGTCGGGATCGCTCTCGGGCTCGTGTTCGGCACGAGCGCCGCGCGCGGGCTTCGCGTCACGATCCGACGCACCCGTCGCCGCCGTCCCCACCGGCCCGCCTGATCTACGCTGGAGCGATGACGTCGTCCCCGCGCCTGCGCGCCTTTCTCCTCGCCCTGTGCGGTGTCGCACTGGGTATCGCACTCGCGCGCCTGTCGGGCGGTTCCCTCGCCGTCGTGCTCGCGATCGTCGTCGGCGTCGCGTGCTTCATCGTCATGCAGATGCGGCGCGGGGGCTGACAGCCCTGCCCAGGGCAGGCTATCCGGCACCAATCTGACCGAATCGGTGGCGCCGGATGCGCCGTTGCGGGGAAAATGAAGGAACGCGTGTCTGCCGACGCGCTGACGTTCGACGTCGACGCCCGTCGACCTCGCCGAGAGTCCACGCTGAAAGGTCTGGCATGAGCACCTCACCCACGGAGCGTCGCGACGACGACTTCACGTTCCCGACCGCCGCCTGGGTCGCCATCGACGTCACGGCCCTCGGCGTGCTCATCCTGCTGCTGTGGATCTTCCAGCCCGAGAAGGGTCTGCTGCCCGAGCCGAGCTGGCTGATCGACCCCCTCGCCGGCTGGCTGCTCGGCAACGTCCTCGGGTTCGCGGCATACAAGACATTCCTCAAGCTGCCGCCGGCCGGCATGGCGGCGATCTGCCTCGTGCTGGTCGCCCTCTCGCCCGTCATCTTCCTCAAGTACCCGGCCATGGGTGCGTTCTTCTCCGCGCTGGCCATCGGCATCGGCGCGGGTTCGATCATCCACCGAACGCTGATCGAGCGCGGCACGCACTGACGCGTCTCGACCTCAACGTCGAGCGCAACACCGCAGCCCCCGTCGACGAGACGGGGGCTGCGGTGTTTCACGTGAAACACGCCGCAGTGTCAGCCCTGCGCGCTCCATGCGGCCCCCGACACGACGGAAAGTGCGGGCCCCGCCAAGCACGCTGCTCACATTGCCCGGCGGCCGGGTGCGGGCCGGACGGGCCGGTACGCACGAACCGCCCGGAATCACGAGGATTCTCGGGCGGTTCGTCGATCACGCGTCAGATCGCACGGCGTCCCGGTGTCACGGCATCCCGGCGATGGAACCACAGTTCGACGTCGCGGGCTTGCCCGCGAGACGGTCGACGACCCAGTCGCGCGCGGCCGATTGGTCGGTGATGTACGGGGCGAGGTGGTTGAGAATCGACTTGGTGCCCGTGCTCGGGTTGCTCAGCGGCGCGTACGTGACGTTGGAGCCCTTGCCGCACCAGTCGACTGCGAGCTGGCGGGCTTGACTGTGCGTGACGAGGTCGTCGGCGTTCGCCGTCGCCACGCGCACGGCAGCCGTCGGCTTGAGGCGGCCGATGCGCTGGGCGTCGATGAATTCGGAGAGCGCCGGTTCGCGCGCGACGATCTGCGCGAGCGATTCGCCCGTCTTCGTGTACTGCGACGTCTTCTTGCCACCGAACGCGAGGACGGTGTCGGCGGTGCACTGCCCGCTCGTCTTCGCGAGCATCGCCTTGCCGTTGCCGTTGAAGTTGTCGTCGACGATCTGTTGCAGCGCCGGGTACTCGCTGAAGGCGCCGTTGATGATGTATCCGATGACGCCGGCGATCGGACTGCCGTCGACGCCGGAGAGCACCGAGTTGAGGTCGGCGGGTGGCGCGCCGACGTAGGCGGCTGCGACGTTCAGCTCCGGCGCGTACGCGGGAGCGGCTTCGACGGCCGCGCCGGAAGCGCCGCCACCCTGGGAGTAGCCGTACGTCGCGACCTTCGAGTCGGCCGTGACGCTCGCGCCGGGCACCTTGCTCGCGACGCGCGCCGCGTCGAGCACCGCGTGGGCCTGGTCGGCACGGTTCATGTAGCTGTGGACGCGGTCGTTCATGCCAAGGCCGACGTAGTCGGTGACGACGACGGCGACGCCCTTCGACAGCAGTTTGTTCATCGCGGTCGTCTCGTAGTTGACACCGATCGAGCCGGGAACCTCGAGGTTGAGCGCGGAGGTGAGCATCTTCGACGGCGCGCACTGGTCGCCCTGGCCGATCGTGCCGACGGAGAAGCTGACGACGGGACGCGGGCCCGGGCCTGCCCACTTCGCCCACGGCTCGATGTAGGCGCCGGTGACGGCGGTCGGCTTGTCGTTCGTGTCGCGCGTCGAGTACATGATGCGCGTCGTCTTGCCATACACGCCGAGGCCGGTCAAGAACGGCTCACTCTTGATGAGGGTGCCGGGGGTGGCCGGGACGCTGGCGGGCGCGGTGTAGAAGGTGGCGGTGCTGGCCTGGGCGGCGGGCGCTGCAGCCATCGTCGTGACGCAGGCGGTGGAGGTGGCGGCGAACGTGAGAGCGACGGCGGCGAGACGGTTTCGGCGCATGGGGGTTCCTTCGGGGGGAGAGTTTCCGGGGACCGGCATGAAGCAGCCACGCGATGTGACCCAACGCACAGTAACCCTCCCGCGGGGGCGGTTGGGGAACGGCGATCCGAAAAGTTACGCGAGCGTAATCGGGTGAGAGATCGCGATCTTCCCGTCACGACGGGTGGCCCGACGGGTCGAAATGAAGCGCCCTGGGTCTGATGGAGACTCGCGCTATTTGATTCCGATCAGCAGATTGCTGTCGTTGGGGACAGCATAGAACGCGTTCTCGAACTCGGCGGGTGGGACGTCTCCGAGGTATCCGTGGAG